>CAJOLO010000086.1 GCA_905235345.1 uncultured Lachnospiraceae bacterium | reverse complement strand
ATGTCACTGCGTCTTTTTGGTAACGTAATGTCAGGAACGGTTATGATGGCATTGTTTTACGGATTGCTGCCAATCTTTGTGAAGATAGGTATTCCGGCAGCATTACACACCTATTTCGATCTCTTTTCGGGAGCGATTCAGGCGTATGTGTTCTCCATGCTGACTATGGTGTTTGTGTCAGATAAGATTGGGGATGCATAACTATTTAGCAGAATTTATATTTTGCACAATTCATTGAGACCATGGATTCATTGGTCAATATGAAGATTTAACCAGAAAAATTTTATGGAGGTATGAATTTTATGAATCAGATAACTAACGAGGGTTTAATATTGGCATGTTCTACAATTGGTGCAGGTCTTGCGATGATCGCAGGTATCGGTCCCGGTATTGGTCAGGGTATTGCAGCAGGTCAGGGTGCTGCAGCAGTAGGACGTAATCCCGGTGCAAGAGGAGATATCGTTTCTACCATGTTACTTGGACAGGCGGTAGCAGAGACAACAGGTCTTTACGGCTTGGTTGTTGCCTTACTGTTAATGTATGGTAATCCGATGTTGTCAAGATTCTTAAAGCTGTAATCATATGATATTACATTTATAACAAGGAGGATTATTTCTTGATGAATATATTATCAGGACTTGGATGCTCAGGATCAATGGTGTTATCGAATTACGGTGATCATATATTGGATCTTTCTCCACAGTTGATCAGCGATGTCATCATTCAGGGTATATCAGTATTTATCCTCTTCTTCCTGCTTTCCAAGATATTGTTCGATCCCGTTAAGAAGTTGCTTGCCAACCGTACCGAACGGATTAAGAACGATATCGAATCCGCTACGAAAGATAAGGCGGATGCGGCAGCGTTAAAGGCAGAATATGATGAGAAGTTGAAAGCCATCGATAAAGAGAAGGAAGAGATTCTCACCAGTGCCAGAGAACGTGGACGTAAGAAGGAAGCGCAGATTGTTGAGGAGGCCAATGCCGAAGCTGCAAGAATTATAGAACGTGCCAATCAGGAGATCAAGCTTGAGAAAGATAAGGTTTCTGATGAAATGCGCAAGGAGATTGTGCGTGTGGCAACGGCTATGGCAGCGAAGATCATTGAGCAGCAGATAGACGAGAGTAAGCAGGATGCTTTGATCGAGGATACTTTAAAGGAAATGGGTGGTAGTACATGGCTAGGCAGGTAAATACAACCTACGGAAGCGCTCTTTTCGAAGTGGCTATGGAAACGAATACTTTAGACTCCACCTTGGAAGAGGTAACTTTCGTAAAGCAGACGTTTCTTGAAAACGAAGATTTAATGAAGTTTTTGCTCCATCCTAATATTGAAAAGGAATCTAAGATTTCTGTTGTTGAGAGTATTTATAAGGGTAAGATATCTGATGAGATTACAGGGCTTCTTACCATGCTTATCACAAAAGGACACCAGAAGGAGATTATCCCGGTGCTTGACTATGTGATAGGATCCATCAAGGAGGAAAAAGGAATAGGTATAGCGCATATTACATCCGCAGTGGAGCTTTCAAAGGAACAGAAGGATAAGATTGAGCAGAAGCTTCTTGAGACAACGGACTATAAGAAGATTGAAGGAAATTATAATGTCGATAAGAGTCTTATCGGAGGCTTGGTAATCAGAATTTCCGACACCGTTGTGGACAGCAGTCTGAAGACTCAGATTGCCAATCTGTCTAAGTCATTACTGTAACTGCTTAATTAACGCATGTGATAAGCAGTGTGGAATTAGTTGGAATGCATACGGAACACATAATGAATAAAGGGGTTAAACCATTTAGGAATATTGTGTGAAGGCATTCACGAATAGTAAGACAATAGGACAGAATAATGAAACAGAAGTGAGAGTTTAACTGAGGTTAAATTTTAGGATTATAGTAATTGTAGAATAACAGTAACTATGAAGACGTTGAATAGTTGCGAACAATAATAAGAAGGAGACAATTTCCTATGAATTTAAAACCAGAAGAGATCAGCTCTGTAATAAAGGAGCAGATTAAGAATTATTCTAAGGAATTAGAAACCTCCGAAGTTGGTACAGTTATACAGGTAGCAGATGGTATTGCCCGTGTGCATGGTCTCGAAAAGGCAATGCAGGGTGAACTTCTTGAATTCCCGGGTGAAGTGTACGGAATGGTCATGAACCTTGAGGAAGACAATGTAGGTGCGGTTTTACTTTCTGCTAATAAGAATATCAGCGAAGGAGATACCGTTAAGACGACCGGTCGTGTTGCCACTGTTCCTGTTGGCGATGCCATGCTTGGACGTGTTGTCAATGCTTTGGGTCAGCCGATAGATGGTAAGGGGCCTATCAAGACAGACAAGTCAAGACCGATCGAGAGAGTGGCTTCAGGTGTTATCTCACGTAAGTCGGTAGATACACCGTTGCAGACAGGTATCAAGGCTATTGATGCCATGGTTCCTATCGGAAGAGGTCAGAGAGAGCTTATCATTGGTGACCGTCAGACAGGTAAGACTGCGATTGCCATTGATACTATAATTAATCAGAAGGGACAGGGAGTTAACTGTATCTATGTTGCCATTGGTCAGAAGGCTTCAACAGTTGCCAATATTGTAAGATCCCTTACGGAGTATGGTGCTATGGAATATACGACAGTTGTTGCATCCACAGCTTCGGAACTTGCACCGTTACAGTATATTGCTCCATATGCAGGATGCGCTATAGGTGAGGAATGGATGGAGGCAGGTAAGGACGTACTCATTATTTATGATGACCTTTCTAAGCATGCTACCGCTTACCGAACACTTTCATTGCTGCTTAGAAGACCGCCCGGACGTGAGGCTTATCCCGGTGATGTATTCTATTTACATTCAAGATTACTTGAGCGTGCAGCTAAGTTGAATGATGAACTGGGTGGAGGATCACTTACGGCACTTCCTATCATTGAAACACAGGCAGGTGATGTATCTGCTTATATTCCGACCAACGTAATCTCAATTACAGACGGGCAGATTTATCTTGAAACAGAGATGTTCAACTCCGGTTTCCGCCCGGCTATAAACGCAGGTCTTTCCGTGTCCAGAGTTGGTGGTGCAGCTCAGATAGGTGCAATGAAGAAGATTGCTTCTCCTATTCGTACAGAGCTTGCACAATACAGAGAGCTTGCAGCATTTTCACAGTTTGGTTCAGAACTTGATGCAGATACCAAGGAACGTCTTGCTCAGGGTGAGAGAATTAAAGAGATACTGAAACAGCCACAGTATAAGCCTATGGCAGTCGAGAAACAGGTTGTTATCATTTACGCAGCTACAAAGAGATATCTTCTCGATGTTCCGGTAGATGAAATACTTGATTTTGAGGCGGGATTGTTCGATTATGTGGATGCACAGTATCCGGAACTTTTCGATAAGATACGTGATGAAAAGAAACTTACAGAAGAGATTGAGAACATGATGAACGAGGCAATTACCTCTTATAAAGAGCAACGCTAGAAGCTGCGAAGACAGGAATAATGTATTCACCATTGTGTGTAGATACAGATATAATAATAGAATTGCTTAAACAAAGAAGAAAGAGGTGATATGTCTTGGCATCCATGAGAGATATTAAGCGGCGTAAAGAAAGCGTTGCCAGTACCGGTCAGATTACGAAAGCGATGAAACTGGTATCTACGGTAAAGCTTCAGAAAGCCAAAGCCAGGGCAGAGAGCAATAAGCCGTACTTTACATTGTTGTATGATACCATGTGTTCCATACTGGCAAGAACCGGAACAGTCAATCACCGTTATTTGAAGGAGAGTGAATCTGACAGAAAAGCGGTTATTGCGCTTACATCTAACAGAGGACTTGCCGGAGGATATAACAACAATATCGTGAAGGAGATTGCGGCGGCATTTACGCCGGACAATACAGATATATATGCGGTCGGTAAGAAGGGCCTTGAGGGTCTTTCAAGAAAGGGCTTTAACATTGTGGAGGATTATTCCGAAGTCATGAACGAGCCACTTTACGATGACGCAATAATGATTGGCAAGAATGTGTTATCGTCTTATGAACAGGGTAATGTGGGAGAGATATATCTTGCATATACCTACTTCAAGAATACGGTTGTGCATGAGACGAGGCTTGTAAAGCTTCTGCCGATTGATGTGGAAGAGATTATGCAGGGTGTGGAGGTTGACCGTCTGACGCTCATGAACTATGAGCCGGAGGAAGAGGAAGCACTTGATATGATCATTCCGAAATATATAAACAATATTATCTATGGTGCATTTATTGAAGCGGTAGCCAGTGAGAATGGCGCCCGTATGCAGGCCATGGATTCTGCTACTAAGAATGCAGAAGAAATGATCTCAGATTTGACCCTGAAATATAATCGTGCCCGACAGGGTTCCATTACACAGGAACTTACAGAGATTATTGCAGGTGCGGAGGCTATTTCTTGATTTGCTATATCAGATGGAAGATGATTCCTGTCTGATATAAACCTGCGACGGATTGCGGGAATGTGCATATGGAGATGCCGGAACGGCTTAAGCACATTCCACAGTAAGAACTACAGAAAGGTTCTTGTAATGATGACGTGCAGGATATTAAGAAGGCAATTAAGAAACAGTTCATATAAGAAAAGATATTAAATAAGGAGAAAAATGTATGGCAGAAAAGAATGTCGGTAAAATCACCCAGATCATTGGTGCGGTGTTGGACATCAAGTTTTCTGAGGGAAACCTCCCTGAGATTAACGATGCTATTACAATCGACACTAAGGATGGTGGGCAGTTAACCGTAGAGGTTTCCCAGCATTTAGGTGATGATACAGTTAAATGTATTGCCATGGGACCGACCGATGGATTGGTTCGCGGCATGGAAGCTGTTGCCACAGGTGCACCTATTACAGTACCTGTTGGTGAGAATACACTTGGAAGAATTTTCAATGTATTGGGACAGCCGATTGATAACAAGCCGGCTCCTGATTGCAAAGAGCATTTCCCGATTCATAGAAAGGCTCCTGAGTTTTCAGAGCAGGCAACTGATACAGAGATTTTGGAGACCGGTATTAAGGTCGTAGACTTACTTTGTCCTTATCAGAAGGGTGGTAAGATCGGACTTTTTGGTGGTGCCGGTGTTGGTAAAACGGTGCTTATTCAGGAGCTTATCCGTAACATCGCTACAGAGCACGGTGGATATTCGGTATTTACCGGTGTTGGAGAGCGTACAAGAGAAGGTAACGACCTGTATAACGAGATGACAGAGTCAGGCGTTATTAATAAGACTACTATGGTGTTCGGGCAGATGAATGAGCCGCCCGGAGCGAGAATGAGAGTTGGTCTTACGGGACTTACAATGGCAGAGTATTTCCGTGATCAGGGTGGTAAGGATGTGCTGTTGTTCATCGATAATATATTCCGTTTCACCCAGGCAGGTTCCGAGGTGTCAGCGTTGCTTGGCCGTGTGCCTTCAGCCGTTGGTTATCAGCCGACACTTCAGACTGAGATGGGTGCATTACAGGAGCGTATCACGTCAACCAAGAATGGTTCAATCACTTCCGTTCAGGCTGTATATGTGCCTGCGGATGACCTGACTGACCCGGCTCCGGCTACGACTTTTGCTCACCTGGATGCCACTACCGTTCTTTCAAGACAGATTGTTGAACTTGGTATTTACCCTGCGGTTGATCCTTTGGAGTCTACATCAAGAATTCTTGATCCTAAGATTGTTGGTGAGGAGCATTACAATACCGCCCGCGGAGTTCAGGAGATTCTTCAGAAGTATAAGGAACTTCAGGATATTATCGCAATCCTCGGTATGGACGAACTTTCAGAGGATGATAAGCTGGTCGTATCAAGAGCAAGAAAGATTCAGAGATTCCTGTCGCAGCCGTTCTTCGTTGCAGAACAGTTTACGGGTACATCAGGTAAGTATGTTCCTATTGCAGAGACTATAAGAGGCTTTAAGGAGATTATCGAAGGTAAGCATGATGACATTCCTGAGAGCTATTTCTTAAATGCCGGAAGTATCGACGATGTACTTGCTAAGGTGAAATAATAGACGGTGAGAAAGTTATGATTTGATTTCAAAGTTTTTTGAAATTGCGGGAATTCACCGAAAAGGAGAAATTCTATGGCAGATACAATGAAACTTAAAATTGTTGCTCCGGAGAGGATATTCTACGAAGGTGATATCACATTTGTGGAATTTACCACTACCGAGGGCAATATGGGTGTCTATCCAAAGCATATTCCTCTTACAGCGATAGTTGCACCGGGAATTCTTCGAATTCATGAAGATGGTACCGTCAAAGAAGCAACCCTGATGTCCGGATTCATTCAGGTTCTGCAGGATGGTGTTACAATACTTGCAGAGAGTTGTGAGTGGCCGGATGAGATTGATGCCAATCGAGCAAAGGAGGCTGAAATCCGTGCAAGAAGGCGTATAGAGGAAAGCTCCGGAATTGACATGAACCGTGCTGAGCTTGCACTTAAG
>CAJOLO010000085.1 GCA_905235345.1 uncultured Lachnospiraceae bacterium | reverse complement strand
TCTTCTTATATAAATATGTCTTATCGTTAAGATTACTCAATATAAGCTTGTCAGGTCTTGTTTTCAGCATGTTAATTATATCCTGCCGTTCCTGCTCGCTTAATAATTCATTTACATTATTATCATTCATATAAACTTATCCTCTCATGTCAACTACCAATTATAATTAGGTCGGAGTCCTTACCCCGACTGAATTAAAAGCTTCCGGCAATCCGGATCAAATCAATTCCAAACCCTGCATATAATATGTTCCTTATTATAAAATACACAATCACAAACACTATATAAACATATACCGGCCATGGTTTTGTGTAAAAATGATACCTTCCGTCATTGCGAATGAGAGTAATGATTGCTCCCGCCTCGTAATAAATCAAAAGCACTGCACCCACAACCACTGCGGGATTATATAATAATGATTTCAAAACATTCAACTTCAATATAGCCAATAAAGCTCTCGAACCTCCGCATCCCGGGCAGTACATATGTGTTATGGTTAAGAACGCACAAGGATACTTAGGAAGCTTTCCGGCAGCTTGAAGTATAATTCCGGCAAACAGCACTCCGCTCCCCAACATTCCTGCTAAATTGGCAATAATGAAATCTCTTAATAACACTCTTCGATTCATGTCAAACCTCTCATTTAAAATTTCAATAGGTAATTGCAAAACTCCGATTTACATCTTTTTAATTGTGTATGCACAATAGATTCATATATAATATGGAGTTTCGCAATCACTTCAGATTTACAATTGAAAAACAATTATAACAAATTTACCGCATTTGTACAAACAATTTTTAATGACAAGTTCATTGCTTTTCTCTGAAATTAATGATATTATACATTATAATATACTATTAAAAAGGAGAAATAAATATTATGGATGATAATAATACAAATGTTGAAAACAACACTTCAGATACTCCTGAAACAAACAGCCATTCAACCTACGGTGCACCTACGGAAGCTGAACGTTCAGCTTTCGGCAGTAATCCTTACAACTATACAGAGAACAGTAACGATGATACGTCAAGCCACAACAATTCATCGAACAATACTTATAGCGATACCGTTGCTTCCTCGTCAAGTTCTTTGGATTCGGCGGCTCAGAATTCATCTTCCAATCCTTGGGATTCGTCGACCCAGACTTCCTCTTCCGGCACTTTGGGTTCAGAAATCACCCCGGCGACAACCAACACTACCGGCTCTGCCTTTATAATGCCGGAGAATAACAATACTTCCGAAAGCACCTCTCACCAGGAAGTCTTCGGTGGAACAGTCGAGGGAACCGCCAGCAACAACTACTATACCAACCCACAAGCTAACACTTACACTAGCGATTCGCCAGAGATAAGCAAAGGCTTTTCTATAGCTTCACTTGTAATGGGTATCTTAAGTATTCTTACATGCTGCTGTTTACCTTTAGCAGTTATACTTGGAATACTTGGCATCATCTTCTTCTGTGTTCAGCCAAAAGATTCAGATGGTAAACGCCCTACCATTGCAATTGTCGGACTTATTCTTTCCATTGTAGGAATCGTTATCTCTGTCGGATTAATAGCAACCGGTTTATTATATAGTGTCCCAGGGGCAAGCGACATAAATCCATTTCAATAATCCATGTAAAACGAACAGACCGGAGATAACCTTGTACATTAGTACAATACAATCTCCGGTCTGTTCCATTCATTAGATTCTTATCTGCTATGCCTGCTTGTTATTTCTGCTTAATACCATCCTTAACCTTAACATATCTTTCACATCACTCATCTTTATCCGAAGCTTCCGCAAACGGAAATCTGCCGGCAAGTTCCATATCCACGCTCTTAGGGTAACTGAAATGCGGATCATATGCCTTTACCCAGTCACTATAGACACCGTTAAAATATTCCTTCTGCTTTGACGATACTATCTGCTGCTTATTCTCCTTCGTAAGTTCTTCATTACTTGAATCGATCATCTTAAAAATATTATATCCGTACTGTGTTTCTATAACGACGCTCACCTCGCCATTAGAAAGCTCAAGTATCTTATTGGCAACAGATTCACCATATTCCTCAATAAGCTCCGATTTTGACATTGTATATTCCGAAGAATACTCAAGACCGTATCTGTTAACAATGTCATCATAGGTCGTACCCTCCTCCTGTGCCAGTGAAGACAATGCTTCGTTCGCTTTTTCAAGCTGCAAGGCTTTCTTCTCATCAGTATATTCTTTGACAGAGCCATCCTTTTCAATACTATAGCATTCGAAAGCCATATCATAAAATGTAATCATTCTGGCCTCTTCATCGGATATCTCAAAATCATAATCTGTGAGTACCTGATCATATACTTTTTTTGCCAGCATATTATCAGTAATTACTTTGTTAACAATATCCTTTGTAATCTCAGTTTCTTTAATATCCTTATCAGTTAACCCGCCATAAAATTCTTCTGCCCTGTTCTCAATCTCTGCCATTTCGCTGTCAGAAAGTGTGATTGAATAATCAGCTGCATGTTCTGCCAAAACCTTTACACGATTGATATCCTCTATTATATCCTCTATAGTGATATCACGAACAGTTCTGTTCTCGTCATTAACCTTAAGCTCTAACTCCCACACACCATTACCATAGGATTGACGATAGTCCTCCTCCACCGTTTTCGCATATATATAATATTCTCCGTAGGTTATATCATTTTCTCCAAAATGATACAGCACCAGTTCTTCCGCCTCATTCTCAACTTTCTTACCACATGCTGTGCACATCAATAAACATAGCACAAAAAAACACGCAGATAATATCTTTTTCCCATGACACCTCATATCATATGCCTCCATTTATATTATGCTCATGCTTTTTTGAGATATATTATATCCCATTACGCCTTCTCAGGCAACTGCTCTCTTTCGATAAGCCCGTCAATATCTGCTATTACCCCTTCGAGTTCGCCTATAAATGCATTAACACTTTTCTTTTCAAGATCAACCACAAAGCACGAATTCTCTCCGGAAACAATCCTAATATTATTCATATACTTGACAATAAATGATTCCAAAAGGTCCATGTTGATTCTGACGCCATCCACCATCTCTATATAAATCTTGCCATCCTGATATTTTATCGAGGTTATCTTTGCATCATGTGCTCTTGCCTTCACCATGGCAATAGTGAGAAGATTCAATACCGGTGCCGGTGGCTCTCCAAAACGGTCGGTGAGCTCGTCAAGCATATCCTCGTAATCCTCCTTAGTCCACACTCCGGAGATACGTTTATATAGCTCAAGCTTTGTCATCTCATTTTTTACATAGGTCGAAGGAATATATGCATCCACCGGAAGTTCAATACTTGTCTCAAACTCCTCGCCTCTGCCCTCGCCTTTCAGTTCGAGAATCGCTTCATTCAACATCTTGCAGTAAAGGTCATACCCTACCGCCTCCATGTGTCCCGACTGATCCATGCCCAGAATATTGCCTGCCCCACGGATTTCCAGATCCTTCATGGCAATCTTATAACCGGAACCCAGATCAGTAAATTCCCTGATTGCCTTGAGTCTCTTTTCTGCTGTTTCTCTCAGCATTTTATCTCTCTTATACATTAAAAATGCATACGCCGTTCTGTCAGATCTTCCGACTCGTCCTCTCAGCTGATATAACTGGGCAAGTCCGAAATTATCTGCATCATGGATTATCATTGTATTGACATTGGCAATATCAAGTCCCGTCTCAATGATTGTGGTGGTGACAAGCACATCTATCTCCTTATTGATAAATGCATACATCACATCCTCCAATTCCTGACCCTTCATCTGTCCGTGAGCATACGCAATCCTGACATCAGGCATAAGTTTTGAAAGCTCAGATGCAATCTCTGCTATATTATTAACACGGTTATATACATAATATACCTGTCCGTTTCTTGCAAGCTCCCTGCTTATTGCCTCCTTGACAAGTTCGGGATTATACTCAAGCACATAAGTCTGTATCGCTTTTCTGTCCACCGGCGGTTCGGAAAGCAGACTCATATCACGTATTCCGATAAGACTCATGTGAAGAGTTCTCGGAATCGGTGTTGCGGTAAGTGTCAGCACATCCACGTTCTTCTTCATCTGTTTTATCTTTTCCTTATGGGACACTCCGAATCTCTGCTCCTCGTCAATAATAAGAAGTCCGAGATTGCGATAATCCATATCCTTTGAAAGAAGTCTGTGGGTTCCTATTAAGATATCAAGCTGACCCTTTTTAAGATCATCCAAAGTCTTCTTCTGTTCCTTCTGCGTCAGGAATCTCGACATCATTCCAATGGATATCGGGAAATCAGACATACGTTCACAGAAGGTATTATAATGCTGTTGTGCAAGAATAGTTGTAGGTACAAGATATACCACCTGTTTTCCATCCTGCACTGCCTTGAATGCTGCCCTTATAGCAATCTCTGTCTTTCCATATCCCACATCACCACAGATAAGTCGGTCCATTATCCTGGTGCTTTCCATGTCTGCCTTTGTATCCTCTATGGCCTTTAGCTGATCCTCCGTCTCCTCATAAGGAAACATCTCCTCAAACTCCCGCTGCCACAATGTATCCTTGGAAAATGCATATCCTTCCGTCTGCTGCCTTATGGCATACAACTCCACCAGTTCTTTAGCTATATCCGAAACCCTTGTCCGCACTCTGGACTTTGTCTTTTCCCACTCACTTCCTCCAAGCTTATTAAGCTTAGGTTTCCTTCCCTCCTTAGAGGAATACTTCTGTATCATATCAAGCTGCGATACAAGAATATAAAGCTTTGATCCTCCACTGTATTCGATACAAATATAATCCTTTGTGACCTTATCTACATCTATCTTTTCTATTCCTCTGTAGATTCCAAGGCCATGCCGCTCATGCACCACATAATCTCCTACAGAAAGGTCATCAAAGCTATTAATCTTCTCACCGGAATAAAGCGGCTTCCTCTTAAGTCTCGTTCTGGTCTTTTGCTGACCGAATATATCCCCTTCCGTCAGAACCACAAAATGAAAATCCGGAATATAGAACCCCGACTTTAATCTCCCGTCAGTTATCATCATCTCTCCTGCTGCAAGCACTCTGTCCTTATCCTCAGAGTAAAAACAGCTTATATTATTATGAAATGATAAATCGTCCGCCAGACGTTTTCCTCTTGTAGCGGATGGACAAAAAAGCAGAATCGAGCACCCGTCCTTCTTCCATTTTTCAATATCATTGACCAGCATATCCATGCTGTGATGATATGCCGGAACAGCTCTGCTCTCCAATTCACAGGTTGTCTTCGGTTTAAAGAAATCATTGCTCTCTCCAAGCAGACTAAAGGTTATAACATTACCTCTGGCAATCCGGGCAGCAATCTCCACATAATCAAACACTACCTCTGCCTGGCTTGGGAGCATATATCCCCCCTCAAGTCTTCCCGACATACTCTGCTCGAATTCAAGTCTGTTAACCTCACCTCTGTGTATGACCTTTGACGGATCATCCACCAGCACCACAGTGTCCTCCGGCATATACGAGAGAAAGCTGTCAAGCTCTTCGTAAAATGAACCTATATATCCGTCAATTCCCATGGCACTATGAAAATATTCCAATTCCTCTTTTAACGCCGCAATCTGTTTATTGATTCTTCCATATTCCTCTGTTTTAAATGTTTTTTTTAATTTTTCCGCAAATGCTTTATGCTCCTCATCAATCTTCTTGATTCCTTTCGCGATTCGTTCCTCATCGAGTATCATTTCAGATGCAGGATAAATGTAAAGCGACTCAAGATTCTCTATACTTCTCTGACTCTCTACATCAAAACTTCTGATTCCGTCAATATCCTCACCCCAGAGTTCTATACGATAAGGACAATCACTACTCATAGGGAAGATATCCAAGATACCTCCCCTTATCGCAAACTGACCCACTCCATCTACCCAGTCATTTCTCTCATACCCTTCTGATACAAGAACCTTTTTAAACTCATCCAGATGTAAAGTGTCACCTGTCTTTAATTGTATTACATGCTTCCTTACTTCCTCTAACGGAACCACCTTATTAAGCAGAGCATCAACGGATACCACCACAGTTGTGACGTTACCCTCAAGTATTGCTCTTATCACTTCCATTCGCTGTGCAAGTATGGTGTGTCCGTGGATATCGGCACTGTAAAACAGAACATCCTTCGCAGGATAATACAACGTATTCCTGTCAAAAAAATGAAATGCCTCATATATCTCCTTTGCCCTGTCTTCACTATAGGTAACAATCAGTCTCGGCTGATCGCCTGCAAGACAATCCATGGCATAATACCTGGCATATCCATCTGTTCCCGATATCTCCAAAGGAAGCTTCCCGTTTTCCTTCGCCTTCTTATAAAGCTCTCCTATGTGTGAGTTGTTAAACGGGCTGCTCAAACTATCCATTTCATATACCTACTCTCAATTAAATTATTCTATAGGTAATTGCGAAACTCCTTAATATTGTGTATTAGATTGTACATATTGTACAGATTCCATAAACAGGTGCTTTGGAGCCGCCGGTACTTATGCACCGTATTTTG
>CAJOLO010000084.1 GCA_905235345.1 uncultured Lachnospiraceae bacterium | reverse complement strand
GCTCTTCTTTGCCGTCACAATCTCATAGTGCTCCGGTCCGTAATTCTCCACACCGTATTTTCTCGCCATCTTGATCATAGCTTCATTGGACTCAGTACCTGAATTCTGGAAGAATACCTTGTCATATCCTGTGGTCTCACATATAAGCTTTGCCAACATTGCCTGTGGTACATTGTAGGGATACAGACTCACATGCATAGTCTGCTCCGCCTGCTCCTTAACTGCCTCCACAATCTTAGGATTGCAGTTTCCAAGTGAATTAACCGCAATTCCCGCATAGAAATCAAGATATTCGTCACCATTAGTATCTGTCACATAACAGCCCTTAGCATCTTCAATCACAATCGGGAAATGATAACCGATATCAAGAAGGTACTTATCTGATATCTCCATAATATCTTCTTTTGTCAAATTAAAATCTTTGCTCTTCATAATTCTTATCCTTTCTTTTTACATACTGTTTAGTTTCTCATCTCAACCTGAAGCTTGTTATACGGAATCTCTTCTTAATATTCTCTTTCGCATCCCACAACGTACTCCAGTAATTATCGGTAGCAACCCACGCTCTTATAGCAATTGTCATTCCGCTGTCATCAAATGATGCAATGAATATATTCTTCGGCTCACTTTCAAGAATCCTGTCATCAGCAGACAAAACCTCATTCACAACCTCTTTCATCTTCCTCAGATCAGTATTATACGATACCGAAATCGTAATCTCAAACTTTCTCTTGTCCTCACTTGTAACATTTACCAGATTGCTGTTCGTAAGTGTACCATTGGGTATGACCACAAGCTTATTGTCATGGGTAAGCAATCTCGTATAAAAAATATCTATTGCCGTAACAGTTCCTTCATTATTATTGTTATTCACAACTATGTAATCCCCAACCTTAAACGGTTTCAGTACCAATATAAGCACACCGCCTGCAAGATTGGAAAGTGCACCCTGAAGTGCAAGACCGACCGCCATGGACGCCGTACCAAGGATTGCCACAAAACTGGTCACCTCGAAGCCCACAATGGTCGCCGCCGTAAGAAAGACAAGTATATAACCTATGACCCGGATTATCGACAACAGAAATCCAGACACCGAATCGTCAATCTTCGACTTATCAAATGCACGTTTTATAATTTTAATAAACAATCCCGTCAGCTTTATTCCGATAAAAATGAAGATAAATGCTGCTATTACACTTCCTGATTTGTTAATAAACCATTTTACTATATCATCGATTGTATTCTTAACAATGTCCACAGATTGTTCCACATTCGCTGCAGCCTCTTCAACGGACAATGCCGCTGTTTCTAATAACATTATATTCTTCCTTTCTTGAAATAAAGGCCGTTACCAATAATCAGTAACAGCCCGGTTATATATTTCATTACTTATAGCATTAGCTATACTGCTTTAATCTTCTTAGAAGCTGTTCTCTTTGAAGCAGTACTCTTACCTGATGTCTTCTTTTTTGTCTCCTTACTTCCGGCTTTATCCTCCTTATAAGGAACCGCTTCTTCTTTAGTCAGCTTGAATATGCTCATCGATAGCGGTGCAAGCGATATAACAATAGAATTCCTCCTGCCATCACATAGGGAACGTTTACTTGCCCTGACATCCGGATTAACGCTTCCGTCACCGCCAAATTCTATCCTCTCGCTGGAAAATATCTCTTTATAATTCCCCGCATGCGGAACTCCAATCTTATAATCCTTATAAGCTGCAGGTGTGAAATTGAATACTATAAGGAGTGTATCCTCTTTCTTACCTGTCTTTCTCAAGAAAGACACTATACTCTCATTAGCTGCAGTATTGTTAATCCATTCAAAACCGTCAGCATTATTATCAAGAAGATATAATGCAGGCTCTTTCTTATAAAAATGATTGAGTGCCTTCACATAATTTCTTAAAATTGTATGTGCATCGAATTCCAGAAGATCCCACTCCAGCTCTCCCGCTGCCGAAAACTCCTTAAACTGCGCAAATTCCTGACCCATAGCAAGCAGCTTCTTGCCCGGATGTGTAAGCATACAGCCATATAACAATCTGAGGTTAGAGAATTTCTCCTCATAGCCTCCGGGCATCTGCTCCACAATCGAACCCTTGCCACCCATAACCTCATTATGCGAAAACTCCAGAATGTAATTCTCATCATACGCAGTTCCCAGACTGTCTATAAGCTTCTTATGTTCATATCTTCTATAAAGAGGATCTAATGCCATATATGAGAGAAGATTATTCATCCATGACATATTCCATTGATAGTCGAATCCCATTCCGCCATCCGATACATCTTCGGTAAGCATCGGCCATCCGGATTCATCCTCAACGATCAACTTACAGTATGGGAAACGCTCATTTATTATAGTATTGAGTTCTTTCAGAAACGCAATCGCATCAAGATTCTCATTTCCTCCATACTGATTAGGAATCCAGTTACCATATGATCGGCCATAATCAAGATATAACATCGATGCGGCACTGTCAATTCTAAGTCCGTCTAAATGATACTTGGAAACCCAGTATATTGCATTGGAGATAAGATAGTTTCTTACTTCATTTCTACCATAATCAAATATATAGGTTCCCCATCTCGGATTCTCGCTTCTTCTCTTATCAGCAGGCTCATATAAAGGTTCACCGTCAAATACGGCAAGTCCGCCATCATTCATCGGAAACTGACTGGGTACCCAGTCACATATAACCCCGATTCCCTTGCTATGCATATAATCTACAAAATACATAAAATCTGTCGGTGTACCATAGCGGGATGTCGGTGCATAAAAGCTCGATGTCCGATAACCAAAGCTTGAGTCATTCTCATGTTCCATAACCGGCATAAGTTCTACATGAGTGTATCCCATATCTGCAACATACTTTGCCAGTTCTTCGACAATCTCTCTATATGTGAAAAATTCTCTTCCATCCTTAGGACGCTTAAATGAGCCGAGATGAACCTCATATATGTTCATTGGCACTTCTTTTCTGATATATTCAGACTTCTTAATCTTCTTATCAGATGCCACATCTAAAAAACCGGCATTAACATTCCTTTCACACTCTGCCGAAAGTTTCTTCATATAATCAGCATCTGACCACTCATAAGAAAGATCAGCAATCATTGAAGCATTACCCGGTCTAAGTTCTGCCGCATTACCATATGGGTCAGGCTTCATAAATGTATTACCATTCGCATTCTGAATCTCATACTTATATATCTCGCCTGCCTTAAGTCCCGGAATAAACAATTCAAATATACCCGAATACTCTATTCTTCTCATGGCATGTACCTTACCGTTCCAGCCATTGAAATTCCCAACCACAGATACTCTGACCGCTCTTGGCGCCCAGACTGCAAAAAGAACACCCTCCACGCCGTCTAACATACATGGATGTGCACCCATCTTCTCATATATATCATAGTGGATACCATCAGCGAACTTACTGATGTCAATAGGATCCATAACGGAATCAAAGGAATACGGATCAATAATCTCAACCGTATTACCTTTCTTCCTGCCATCAACAAATCCGTTCTTGCTTCCTTCGGAATATTTCACCACATAGTAATATACAAAACTCTTCTTATCAGGAATCTTCACTGTAAAAAATCCGGGAATTCTGTCACTGGTCAAATTGAATGTTTCCTTTGTATTGGTACTGACAGCTGTAACACTTTCTGCACCCGGCATATATGCATTGATATATACTCCGTCTATAGACTCATGCATACCCAATATATGATGCGGATTATCATGACGTCCTGCTGCAAGTGCTTCTACCTCAGCCCAGTTAATTGCAAAAACTGATCTTTTGTTTGCCATATCAAAATCATTCTCCTCGCAACTGTGCTACTACTCTCTTAATTGATTCGTTATATTCTTCCTCCGAAGAATTCTCAAACACGATCAGCTCTTTAATATTATTCGGCTGATTAAAATTACAGCTTGCTATGTATTCATCCCAATGCTCTAACTTCCATGTGTCTCTGTCTGAATTACGCTTTATCATTCTTTCCTTGCAGACCTCGACTCTGGTATTAACCCATATAACAACAAGCTCTGCCCCATGTCGTCTCAGTCTTTCTCTCAATGAATCGAGATATTCATCATCTCTTATCTCATCGGTAAACGGAGCGTTTATCAATACTGTATCATTATAATCCAACGCTTCCATTGCAAGATCTAATATACAATAATACTCATAATCCCTTATCTCCTTCTGAAAGAAATCCGAGGATCGATTATACTCCTGGTTAGCAACCTTAAATATCTGCTTCGATAATACAATAAGCGTATCCTTGTCTAAATATACACAATTAGGCAATGCCTTTGCTACCTGCTTAGAAATAAAGGTCTTTCCGCATGCCGGCGGGGATGTAACCAATATTAAATGTTTCATTATCAACTGTGCCTCCTTAATCATATGCGCTCATAACTTTTGTAAAAATCCAATACGAGAGATAAATCTCTGAATCATTACACAATTAATGGGATTATATCACAAATTCAAAGTTTTGACAACAAAATACATTAACATTTCTGCATTTTGTTCATTACTCAAATATCAAGATATTTTTTCATATTTTTTAACGCACATTTCTCAAGTCTTGACACCTGTGCCTGAGATATTGCAATCTCATCCGCCACCTCCGTCTGGGTCTTTCCTTCAAAAAATCTTAATCTGATAATATTATACTCTCTTTCCGATAGTCTGTTCATTGCTTCTTTCAAAGAAATATCCTCTACCCAGTTTTCTTCCTTGTTCTTCTTATCCTTTACCTGATCCATTATATACAATGTATCTCCACCATCCTGATATACCGGATCATACAACGACATCGGCGTTGCAATGGCATCTAATGCCATAACCACCATCTCCTTATCCATTTCTATTTCCTTAGAAATCTCTTCGATGGTAGCCTCTCTGTTCTCCTCTCTCATAATACGCTCTTTTGCATATATAGCCTTATATGCAATATCCCTTAAAGATCTCGATACTCTTATAGTGCTGTTATCTCTTAAATATCTTCTGCACTCGCCGATGATCATAGGCACAGCATAAGTACTGAACTTAACATTTAAACTACGATCAAAATTATCTATTGCTTTCATAAGACCTATACATCCCACTTGAAAAAGATCGTCCGCATTCTCATTTACTGTCTGAAACCTCCTGATCACAGAAAGTACCAGTCTCAAATTTCCTTCAATAAGCTCTTCCCTTGCATGTTTGTCACCCTGTTCTATTTTTATAAATAATTCATTTTTCTCTTCATTGGTAAGAAGCGGCAGTTTTGCGGTATTGACCCCGCATATCATGACTTTTCCCGGTGCCATTTAAGTCCGTCCTCCTTATATCAGCGTATATAAAGAGGATTTACAAAAAGCACTCTGTTTATTCCATTTTTACATCGGTAATCATTTCCTTTTTTGATTATAAAACAAAATCTATGATCCTATTCTAAGCATCTCCTTTTTCAGACGCTTCATAATCTTCTTCTCCAGTCTTGATATATATGACTGTGATATTCCAAGCATATCGGCAACCTCCTTTTGCGTAAGCTCTTCTCCTCTTGGATCATTAAGCCCGAACCTCAATTCTACTATCTTCTTTTCTCTTTCAGACAATATTCCCATTGCTTTTCTCAAAAGATCCTTATCAACCTCATCCTCAATGTCCCTATAAATGATATCCTCCTCCGTACCTAATATATCAGAAAGCAACAACTCATTGCCGTCCCAATCCACATTCAAGGGCTCGTCTATCGACACTTCCATCTTGGTTTTTGCACTTCGCCTTAAATACATAAGTATTTCATTTTCAATGCATCTTGAGGCATATGTAGCAAGCTTAATCTTCTTATCCGTCTTAAAAGTATTAATCGCCTTTATAAGCCCGATTGTTCCGATTGAAATAAGATCCTCCACACCGACACCCGTGTTGTCAAACTTCTTGGCAATATACACCACCAGTCTCAGATTATGCTCTATTAATATACTTTTTGCCTCAGTACTGTCCATCTCCTCAAGCTTCTCTAACAGTTCCCTTTCCTCCTCCGGTTCTAACGGAGCCGGCAATATATCGGCTCCTCCTATATAATGCACCTCTGATTTGGGCATAAGAAACATACCTGCCATGCTTTTCATCATGGTAAGTCTGAATTTATCACCATTTATAATATTCACAATAACAATCCTCCACATAACACTAAATGTCATCCGGAAACAGCAGTCCCTTATAGGATTTTCCTTTGAATAAAGACTCATCTGCTATCGCACACGGCTGTTTTTTCAGAAACTTTGTTTTGAAATGATATTCTGATACCTCAACCGAATCCAACATTACGCAAAGCAGCCTTCCGGACATCTTTCCCACACTCCTATATGATATTTCGTGGAAATATGTCTTTGGTGTTTTCAGGAGTATATTATCCTCATAATCTATATATCCTTTTTTCTTATATTCTTCAATAAAATGAACCTCTTCCTCCGATAATATTTTTCTGATCGTCATCTCCGACAGCAGCATCACAGGTTTTCCTGTCATGTAATCCCACAAGCGATTGCCGCTATCGTCTCCTCGATAGTTTTTCCCCTGTGATATATGTATATATGTCGCAAATTATCTCTTTCCTCTCTGCACCTTACAAGAAAACATATTGAAATATAACATGCAATACCCCCTGCCAGAAAGAAAATTAACCATGTATAAAATGTTATATCCAATACTCCCAGCCTGCTCTTTAACAATTGAAATATTCCTCCAAAAAGAACCATTACAGTGGTGGAAAGGAACCATTTTCTTATAAATCCTCCATCTCTTCCAAGAGATATGACAACAGCTCCCATACTGATTCCGATTGAAATAATAATGCCACTAAAACCCATAAGCAGCTTAGGATATAATACACAAGGCAGGAGTAACGCTGCGCCGAACAATGCGCCCAGACCTATTCTTATCATGTGCAATTTCTGATGAAGCAGCATCCCTGTTATAAGCAGCACATAAAAATCCACGAGATAATTAATTATAAAAATTAGATCAAGGTAAACTGTAATCTGCAATGATGACCTCCTGTCTTCTCATTGAAAGTATATTAAAAGGTACTCTCAAAAAAGGTCGAATCCTATACCTTACAATCGCAAGTCCATAAGTCAAGACTCGCTTGCGAGTCATGCGCGCCGGATTCGTGTCAGCTTTAGCTGACAAATTCCTAACTGAATCCGTGTGCATCCTCGCGGAGCATTTTAACTCAGTCGCAGCTTGTACCCCGACTGAGTTAAAAAAAGTGCGTCACAAGGCACACTTTTCCGGAACAAGATAAAAAGAGACCGGAAATATTCCGGTCTCTTTACAATCTATTATTGTACTATTAAATTACATTTATTGACGATACCTGCATTAGACTGTCAAGGCTCGCTCATAAGTCTCAACACCTATAACATTATCTTCTCTTTAAAAACTCCGGAATCTTAATGCTTCCGTCCGCCTCCTGTCTCGGTGCCTGAGGTCTGGCTGTGGTAACAGGTGCTGCCGTCTGTGCTGTTGTCCCTGCAGCACTTCCCTGCGTTCCGTTAAGGAATGATGGTTTTGCCGCTGTCTTCGGCTGCGGAGCTGCTACAGGTTGTCCACCATATGTAGGTGTTACATTCTGATTAGCATTATACGGAGTCTGTGTCGTATTAGCCGCTGTTCCTGCCGAACGGTAATTATTCTGTCCAGCATAATGAGCATCTGTAGTGCCTGCCGCATTAGCTGCTGTCTGTGCCGCAACCTGATTCTGTAATGGCTGTACTGATGAAACAGGCTGTGGAGCTGCCTGCTGCGGAGCTGCAGTCGCTGAAACAGGAACTGACTGTGCCGTAGTCTGCTGAACCGGTTTAGTAAATGCCGGCATAGAAGACTGTGAAAAACTTCCATATGCATTCTTCTTAGCTGCTTCCTCAATACCTGTAGCGATAATCGTAATACTTACCTCATCACCAAGTGTCTCATTGTCTACCGTACCAAATATAATATTAACATCATCACCTGCTGCCTCTGTCAGGTAATTAACTGCATCATACGCCTCAATCATTCCTATATTACCGGCAAAGTTAATAATGATATCTGTTGCTCCTGAAACTGTTGTCTCAAGAAGTGGTGATTCCATAGCCTGCTTAATCGCATCAACCGCCTTGTCTTCTCCGCTTCCCCGACCTATACCGATATGTGCAATACCCTTATCTCTCATTACTGATTGGATATCTGCAAAATCAAGATTGATAATACCCGGGCTCTGAATAAGATCTGTAACACCCTGAACACCCTGTTGCAGAACTTCATCGGCTTTCTTAAGAGCATCCGGAATGGTTGTCCTCTTATCACATATCTGTAAAAGCTTATCATTAGGAACAACTATCAATGTATCCACATTAACCTTAAGTCGGTCAATACCTGCAAGTGCATTATTCATACGAGGCTTTCCTTCAAAAGAAAAAGGCTTTGTAACAACTCCCACTGTCAATATACCAAGATTCTTAGCAATCTCTGCCACAACCGGAGCCGCACCCGTACCGGTACCGCCTCCCATACCACATGTAACGAATACCATATCCGCATCCTTTACAAGTTCTGTTATCTCTTCACGGTTTTCTTCAATTGCTCCTGCACCAACCTCAGGCTTAGCTCCTGCACCTAACCCTTTAGTCAGCTTCTCTCCAATCTGAATCTTTGTCGGTGCCTTAGATGTTGCCAGCACCTGCTTGTCCGTATTGATCGCAATAAGATCAACTCCGTTAATATTCTCATCCACCATACGGTTAACTGCATTGTTACCGGCTCCACCCACTCCGATTACCAGGATCTTAGCGGGTCCTTTTTCTTCCAATGTCTTTATTTCAAGCAAGGTATCTTCCTCCTTAATTAAATATTTTCATATATTTATACACATATACCTATATAATACTGTTTTTTGTTAAAAATATCAAGCCTATATTTACGAATATTCTTAAAAAAGCTTCACTTTTTCGCCTTAAAAGACGCCGTTCCGACAGCTGAATCAAAATCCTTCATGTCAAGGGTGCCGCATTTTCCCGAAAGACCTTCCAAAATCTTATCAAGATCTATAAGCTGCTCCTCTAAATTGCTGCCATCTCCAAGCTCTATCCGTATATCGTCATGATACATGATAAGCTCATCCTCCGATGTAAACTGTATCGAATCTATCTCCAGTTTATATTTATTGATCAGCTGGGTAAGTTTTAAGATAAGTTTAAATCTTTTCTTATCTTTTATAGGAAGCTTCTCATGAAGCTCTATACTTTCAAAGTTCATTCCCGTAACACACGGGGCATCTGACAGCTTCTCCAATGAAATCTCAAGCACATATCCATCCTGATCGAAGTATACATACCTGTCCATATATTCAATGCAACCGGCCAGTGCCTTCTCATACACAGTAACAGTAATCTTATGTGCATTTTCATAATCAATTCCTATCTTTGCGATAAACGGAATATCTGAAATCGGATTAACTTTATTCTTTAGCATAAGAAGAATAGTATTATCAATATATCCGTCATTTTTTACATATTCAATAATCTGTTCCTTTGTATAATGCTTATTGCCCGTCACTTCTATATCATCAATCTTAAAGCATGTAAACAAAACTATCAAAAGTACGACAATAATACCCACAAAAACAAACGGTAATATATGCGTCTTCTTTTTTTTAAACAGTATAACTTTCCCTTTTTCTTCAGCCATAATTCACCTTTTATTCATAAACCAAATATCTAACGACTATAACATAAATTTTTTCGTCCCGTCATAACTCACTATCTAGTCTTGCACCAACACTTTTAAGGTCAGAAACAATATCCTCGTATCCTCTTTCAATATATGATACATCAGTAATCGTTGTGTTTCCGGATGCCATAAGACCCGCTGCCACCATGGCGGCACCCTGTCTCAAGTCAGTTGCCTTAACCGTATGACCTTTAAGTCTTTTAGTATAACCGATATAAACTACATTACCGTCAACGCATACATTTCCACCCATTTTCTTAAGCTCATTAACTACAGAGAACCTGTTTTCAAATACCGTCTCCATTACACTGCTATCACCGTTTGCCTTTGTCAGAACTGCTATAAGTACCGGCAACAGATCAGTGGGAAATTCCGGATATATCCCGGTTGCAAAATCTCCGGGATATATAACCCCGCCTGACTGCACATGAAGATAATCTTCATATTTAACAACATTTAAACCAAGTCTTGCACAAACATTCAATATATTTTTGATGTAATGTATTTCATCTATTCCCAAAAGACAAATATCCGATGGTATTGCACAGCTGATCAGAAGATATGTACCGGCTACAATTCTGTCATACACATTAACATAATCCGCACAGCTTATATTGCCTGTTCCTTTTACCACAAGAATATCAGTTCCTATTCCCTCTATCAAAACTCCTATTGATACAAGATAATTGCAAAGTTCAACTATCTCAGGTTCCTTTGCAACTCCCCTTAATCTTCGCACCGCTTGCTGCAAGCAACAGATTTTCAGTCGCACCCACACTCGGATATCTCAAATGAAAATCACACCCCTGCAGATAAAATGTATTACACCTTAGAAAATTACTGTCTAATTCAATATCCACATTCATCCTGGAAAAGCCTTCAAGATGTATATCAATGGGTCTTGTTCCTATTGTACATCCTCCCGGAAGACCTATCTCCGCCTTTCCCCATCTCGAGAGCATTGCACCAAGCATAAGTACCGATGATCTGAGTTTACACGTAACCTCATATGGCAATGGCGCATAACCGGCATTACTTGTGTCAATCGAAAGAATATGCTCTCTATATACTGTCTTTATATTAAGAATATCAAGAAGCTCGCACATAACATGCACATCCCTGATATCCGGGCAGTTATAAATAACAGATACGCCACATGTGAGAATCGACGCTGCAATGATCGGAAGTACTGTGTTCTTTGAACCCTGAATCTCTATTGATCCTTTTAAACATGATGTTTCTTTTACACTGATTGCCCTCAACTATGCCACATCCCATTAAGTCCATATATATTATAATATGCAGACTATGATCAAAATGTGTCACTATCGATTACTGATCAATATCCTTTAGGTATATGTATGCGACTCGCAACAGAAAGCACAAGTCCCATCTCTGCCAGCAGGCATGCCAACGCAGTTCCTCCGTAGCTTATAAACGGAAGAGGTACTCCGGTAGGCGGTATTGAGTTAGTTACCACCGCAATATTAACAAGTACCTGAACCGCGATATGTGTTATAACGCCAACCACAAGCAAAGCTCCGAAAAGATCCGGTGCGCTCATAGCTATGATGACACACCTCCATATAAGTATAACAAATAATATAATAACGCATGCTGCACCGAACAGCCCCAGTTCCTCACATATTACCGAAAATATCATATCATTATGAGACTCGGGAATGAAGCCAAGCTTCTGAATGCTCTGCCCTAAGCCTTTGCCAAATATACCACCCGAACCTATCGCATATAAGGACTGCAAAGTCTGGTATCCTTTCTCATACTTTTCAGGATTACGCCATATCAGTATTCTTTCCATTCTATAGCTTGCAAACAATAGGAATATTCCCATCATCAAAATAACCGCTACCCCCGCACCGATAAACTGGGCTATCTTAGGACTTGTTACAAATATTATCACAAAAGCTATTGCCGCACATATAATTGCAGTACTAAGATTTTCTGACGCAATCAAAGCTATTGCAACTAGCGGGAAAAAAGCGACCTTGGCAAGTATTTTAATGTTACCTATCCTTGCAGACTTAATCGTTGCCATATGAGCAGTATATAATATGATAGCAATCTTTGCGAGCTCAGATGGCTGAAATTTAACAGGTCCGATCTGTATCCATCGCTTAGCACCGTGCGATGCCGTTCCTATTGCGAAAACCAAAACAAGCAGCACTATCATTCCAAGCATAAATATTACCGCAAACCTTCTCCATACATGATAGTCCACTCTTGCAAAAAAAATCATAGCTGCTATCCCGATTACGGCAAATACCCCCTGTCTTTCCAGATAGTAAAACGGAGTTCCCATCTTGAGTTCCGACGTGTATGAACTTGTACTGTAAACCATTATCAAACCCAGTGCCACAAGAAAAAGCACAAGGAAAAGAAGCTGATAGTCAAAATACAGAGGTTTATCAGCCTTTCTTTTTTTCTTCTTATGTTTGCTTCGAACAAGTGTTGGGCGTCGTTTTGCCATGATTCATACTCCTTATATGTTAATGAACGGAATTATATAATCTTAAAATTTTTATTTTGTTAACAGTCAAGACCCGCTTGTTATACCCTCTGCGTTTTGCTTAGATATGAGAGTTTCCTCCGATCGGGTTATATAATTTAATAATATCAGTTTGCCACGAAATTCTCTCTAATCTTTTTTACATAATCTTTAAACATATCACCGCGCTGCTCATAATTATCGAACATTCCCCAGCTTGCACAGGCAGGAGATAAAAGCACCGCATCCCCGGGTTCAGCTTCCTCGGCACATGTGTCAACCGCCTCAGACAGACTTTCGACAAATATAATGTCATTAAATCCGCAGTTCTTAGCGGTATCAGCTATTTTCTCTGCTGTCTGACCTAACAAAACCAGCTTCTTAACCTTCCCGTCAAACGCATTGATCCAATCATCAAAAGGAACGCCCTTATCATAGCCTCCGCCTATAAGCACCGTCCTTCTGTTCATCGCCTGAATTCCTTTTATGGCCGCATCCGGATTAGTTCCTTTAGAATCATTGTAATATGCGACCCCACCGATTTCATCCACAAATTCTATCCGGTGGGCAACTCCCTTAAACGTCTTCAAAACAGAAACAATATTCTCTATAGGTATTCCCATATAATATGATATTGCGATTCCGGCCATATAATTCTCTATATTGTGACCACCGAGAAGTATAAGTTCATCAATATCTATAACCTTCTTCTCTTCTCCGTCATTCTTTATGTATATAGAATTTCCTTTCTGATATACTCCCTCTTCAAGTTTTTCAGTTCTGCTAAAATATATAACCTTTGCTTTTACTCTTGAATCCTCCGCCATAGCTTTCGTAATGGTATCATCATAATTTAACACAAGATAATCATCTTCTGTCTGATTACGACAAATATCCAATTTAACAGATGCATAATTCTCCATAGTATGATGTCTGTCAAGATGATCCGGCGTCACATTCAACACCGCACTCACATGTGGATGAAATTCATCTGTCGACTCAAGCTGGAAAGATGACACCTCCAGTGCAGTATAAGAATTATCATCAAGCTCCAATGCCACATCCGTATATGGAATTCCTATATTCCCCACAGTAAAGCTATCACTCGTATAATTCCTGAATATCTCTCCTACCAACGAAGTAGTTGTTGTCTTTCCGTTAGTTCCTGTTATTGCAGCAAGATTACCTGCTCCACATCTGTATGCAAGTTCTATCTCTCCCCATACGGGAATATTTCTTTCTCTGCACTTTTCAACTATCTCAGACTCTATAGATATACCCGGACTTAATATCATTAAATCCACATCCTCAAACAGTGTAGCATCTGTCTCTCCAAGAACAACGCTGACATTATCTGTGCTTTCCAGTTGTCCGAGCAGATTATCTGTATCAATATCTTTTTTGCCATCATAAAATACAATCCCGGCACCTTTCTTCTGTAAAAGGCGTGCCGAACATACTCCGCTTTTTCCTGCTCCCGCTATCAAAACTTTCTTATGAAAATCCATGACTTCCTCCATATATTTTTTACTTTATAAATTTCTGTATAATTACTTTCGGGGCTTTGCCACTATGCTATACACCTGCAACCAATCCTTACTTCCCGTTACAGCCGTTTCATTTTATATCAAAGCGCCAGCAATCCAACCAGACAAAGTATCGCTGTAACAATTGAAAATATGGCAACCACCTTAGTCTCAGGCCAGCCTGAAAGTTCAAAATGATGATGTATCGGTGCCATCTTAAACACTCTCTTTCCCGTCTTCTTGAAATAAAGCACCTGAATTATAACCGATACAACCTCCAACAAATATATGAACCCGACAATAACAATGTATATCGGCATTTTAAGCATTATAGACGTAGATGCCACAAGCCCTCCCAAAGCAAGCGAACCTGTATCTCCCATGAACACCTTTGCCGGATAAACATTATAAACAAGGAATCCCAAAAGCGATCCGACAGCCGCACAGGTTATGGGAGATATACCGGCATTCATACCAATTGCAACTACCGTAAAAAATGTTCCCGTAAGCACGGTTATTGAAGAAAGAAGTCCATCAAGCCCATCTGTGAAATTAGTCCCGTTAACCGTTCCAATCACAACAAAAAACAGGAACGGGTAAAACAGGAATCCCATCTCCCATTCAGCTCCGTGAGTAAACGGGATAATCACAGCAGTTCCCACATCAGTATAATTTGCAAGATAATATGCAAACACCGCACACACCAGGAACTGCCCCGCCATCTTCTGCCATGCACGAAGTCCCATAGAACGTTTCATAACAACCTTAATATAATCATCGAGAAATCCGACAAGTCCGAACCCTAACGTAACAAAAAGTATCGGAACAATCTTAGGATAACTCTTTATATAAAACAGTGATGTGATGACGATACTGCACAGTATTATAAGTCCTCCCATTGTCGGAGTTCCGGATTTCTTCAAATGAGACTCCGGTCCGTCATCCCTTACAAACTGTCCGAATTTGAGTTTCTTCAGGAATGGTATCATAATCGGGCATAACACCACACTGATTCCAAACGCAATACATATCGGCAACAACACAGTAAAATCAATATTCATACTCTTACCTACCCTTTTGTATTATTATTAGCTTTATTAGTATAAGTCCTTTTCCACATTTTATCAACAAAAATATACTATATATTGTATATTTTGTTATATCGCAGTTACTATTCGCAGTAGATATAGATTTGCAAAACATACTTTATCATAAATCAGTCTCCTTCTTCCATATAAATCGTAGTCATTGTCTCCTTAATCTTCTCCTCCGAATAATCAGCCTCTATTCCAATATATGGAAGTATATTCTCATATATCTCAGCCATAACGGGAGCTGCTATTGTTCCGCCATAATAGGTACCAACCGGTTCATCTATCATGATAAGACCGATTATCTGCGGATTGTTTGCAGGTGCAAAACCCATAAATGAAGAAATATATTTCCCGTTACCTCTGGGAAGTTTTTCCGAAGTAGCCGTCTTACCACCAACTCTGTATCCCGCTACCCGACCTTTGTTTCCTCCTCCCTCTGCAACCACCGCCTCTAACAGTTCTTTCATCGTATCGGAGGTTTTCTTTTTTATCACACCGGGCTTACTCTCATATTCATAACTTTCCTTAACTACGCCCTGTTCATCTGTTGAGTACAAGGCAAAATGCGGTGTCACAAGAGTACCACCGTTTACCATGGTACTAATGGCACGCAACAGTTGGATCGGAGTTATCTGAAAGGACTGACCAAAGCTCATTGTAGCAAGTTCAACCGCACCGACATTTTCCTTCTTATGCATAATAGAATTGGCTTCACCCGGAAGATCTATTCCTGTTTTCTCAAAAAGTCCAAGTTTCTCATAATTCTTATACATTTTATTGACACCGACCCTCGCCCCCACATCAATAAATACAGGGTTGCAGGAATTCATAATACCCTGCTTGAAAGTCTCGGTTCCATGTCCCGTAGTTCTGGCGCAACGTATCTTTCTATCCTCAACCACTCTGAAACCCGGACAGTTAAAGATATCATTTACACTCACCACACCTTCCTCCAAGGCAGCCGTTGCAGTTACTGTCTTAAATGTCGAACCCGGCTCATAAGTATCATTAATACAGAAATTTCTCCACATCGTGTTAAGTGCATCCTGCTTTTCCTTATCAGTCATACCGGCACTATCTGTCCCGACTAACTTATATGGTTCATTGAGATTATACTCAGGTACATTTACCATCGCATATATCTCTCCATTTTGAGGATTCATAAGAATAACAGAAACTCTCTTTGCCTGCTTAGACTTGTATATCTTATTCGCCGCCTGCTCCGCATACTTCTGCATATTAACATCTATCGATATATAAAGATTATCACCGGATACAGGTTCCACTCTGCTTTCCGCCTCATTCTTAATCTCGATACCGTTAGCATCCGTAAGCGTAAGTATGCTCCCCGGCGTACCTGAAAGAACATCCTCGTAAGTCACTTCAAGACCTACAATTCCCTGGTTATCCGATCCGGTAAATCCTAAAACCTTACTTGCCAATGTATCATACGGGTAATATCTCTTGTAATCTTCATCTATCATAACGCCGTCAAGATTCATCTCTCTTAATTTATCGGCAGTTTCCTTCTCTACATTACTCTTAATCTTTTCACGTATGGTATTTGCCTCAACCTTTTGTCTGACAGTATCATCCGGCAACTCCAGCACACTGCTTAATGCAGCGACTACAGCATCTTCATCCGTAATCTGTGAATGTATCACAGACACAGAACATACCGGCTTATTCCCTGCAAGTTCAACTCCGTTTCTGTCATATATGACACCTCGTTTTGCTTTTATGCTCCTTTCTCTCTGATGAAGATTCTCTGCTTTTTCGAGATAGTAATCAGACTTTGCTATCATAAGATAAGCAAGCCTTGCCACTAAAAGAGCAAATACAATCGTCATAATTATCGCACATACAAATATTTTCCGCTTTGTAAATGTCTTCGGCATACAACACTTACCAACGTAGTCTTTTATTTTATTCTATTATTAAATACTGTTTCTTATGAATACTTCTATATTACTTATTTCAATAAAAACATAATCGTTATCACCATATAATGATTCACAATTCATAATAAGCAATATGGCACAGTCTGCCTCTCCCAATAGCAGACTATGCCCTCTATATCAAACTACTCTGTTATTCCATAGTCAAGGCTCGCTTACGAGCCGGATTCAAGTTGGATTCAATACCGAATGCTCTTTC
>CAJOLO010000083.1 GCA_905235345.1 uncultured Lachnospiraceae bacterium | reverse complement strand
AAGATTAAATTTGAAACTGAGAGGGTTGAGAAGCTTTATAATCGTTTGCAGGAAAAGGGGACTTATATTGATATCAACAGAGCGAAGTATTTTACCGAGTCATTTAAGCAGACAGAGGGAGAAGATCTGAGTCTGAGGTTTGCTAAAGCACTGCTTCATATTGCTAAGAATATTGAAATCAGGATTGAGGATGACCAGTTGTTAGTCGGACAGGTGGGTGGACCTGAGCGTTACGGAATTCTGTATCCGGAGTTGGATGGATGTTTTTTGTCGAATCTTCAGGAGGTATTAGACGATCGTGCGGAAGCATCATTTATTCTTCGACCGGAGGATCGCAAGTATCTGATTGAAGAGGTGGCACCATACTGGAAGGATAAGAGCTATTATGATGATTTTGCGGCGGCTCTTCCGGAGGATTTGCTTCGCCTGACATTTGATCCGAAGCAGGTGACACGTTCACGTTTCCTTATCAATGAGACAGCAACTATGAATTCAGCTACACAGTGGGTACATGATTACAAAGTGGGATTGGAACGAGGCTTCCTCTCACTGCAGCAAGAGGCCAGAAGTGAGAAAGAGGTTGTTGAGGCAACCTTAAAGTCATCTATGCTTTCGGATGAGACGAAAGCACAGCTGGAGAAAGAGCGTGATTTCCTGGAAGGACAGATTCTTGTCACAGAAGCTATTATGGTTTATGCTGACCGCTACAGTAAGAAGGCAAAGGAATTGGCTTTACAGACGGAGGATGCAACCAGAAAGCAGGAGCTTCTTACGATTGCGGAGATTACAGAGTGGGTTCCGCGATATCCGGCAAGAACCTTCCGTGAGGCGGTACAGTCCCAGTATTTTATGCAGATGTTTTCACGTCTGGAGCAAAAGACCGGCGGTACAATATCCAACGGACGAATGGATCAATATCTGTATCCTTATTACAAGCAGGATATTGAAAAAGGACGTATCACCGATCATGAGGTTAAGGAACTGTTGTCTTGCCTGTGGATTGGCATGGCACAATTCCGTGACGTGTACGTTAGTCCTGCCGGCGGAGCCTTCAGTAACGGTTATGCACACTGGGAAGCTGTTACAATAGGAGGTCTGACACCTGACGGAGAGGATGCGACCAACGAATTATCATATATTTTCCTTGAGAATAAGAGAGACCTTCCATTGGACTATCCGGATCTTGCTGCACGTGTACACAACAAATCACCGGAACGGTTTCTTACAGAGATTGCTAAGACCATCAAGGAGGGTACCGGACATCCTAAGCTTTTGAATGATGATGAGATTATTCCGGTATATCTGCAAAAGGGCGCGGAGCTGAAAGAGGCCAATGATTATTCGGTTTCCGGTTGTACCGAGACAAGACTTGTCAATCGTGAAACATGGACATCTAAGGGTCCGGCTATTAATCTTGCGGCGCTTATCGAGTTGACACTTAGAAACGGCAGGATGAAGGCATATGGAGATGAACTTCTGACGATTGAGACAGGGGAACTTTCCGAGTTTACCACATGGGATAAATTCTACGATGCATTCAAGAAACAGGAGGAGTACTATATTACGAAGACATGCGAGCAGATCGGTTATGTTCACAGAGTACGGGAGAATCATTTTGCATCTCCGTTTGGATCTGTTCTTCATGGATTGTGCAGAAAGAATCATGCTGACCTGCATTCCCTTAAACAGAAGGATGCGTTAGACCTTGCATTTTTTGACATGGTAGGTTATGCTACAACAGTAGATTCTTTGTCAGCAATCCGTAAGAATGTCTACGAACAGTCTTACACTACGTTAGAGGAATTGGTTACTGCAATGGATGCGGATTACGAGGGGTATGAGGTACTTCGTCAGCGTCTGATCCATTCTCCGGCATATGGGAATAATGATGAAAGCGTGGATTCCATTGCAAAGGAAATCGATCTAATAGCAACTCAGGTAGCGCAGCGTGAAGTAGGCAGGATTCAGGATAATCTGATTATCGATGTGCGTTATGTTCCCGTATCGGCCAATGTTGCCATGGGAAGAATAGTATCTGCTTTGCCGGATGGAAGACTTGAGGGAACTGCACTTTCTGATGGTACATCCGCTGCACATGGAGCAGATGTTAATGGTCCGACTGCTGTATTGATGTCCAACTATCATACAAAGAACACGAGTCATTATAACAGGGCAGCAAGACTTCTTAATCTGAAGTTTTCCAATGCTTCACTTGCGGGAGAAGCCGGGACGGAGAGACTTGTTCATCTGATAAAGAGCTGGTGTGATCTGAAATTGTGGCACATACAGTTCAATGTGATTTCACAGGAGACACTTTTAGATGCTAAGGCACATCCGGAACAGTATCGCAATCTGATTGTGCGTGTGGCAGGTTACTCTGCGTACTTTGTGAATCTGAGTGAGGATCTGCAGGATGATATTATTCGCAGAACGAGCCATGAATCCGTTGCATAGTATGCAGCATGAAATAGAATAGTGATTTATACATGCCTTGCGGATGATGTTGCTTTTATGATTTTGACATAATAATTTCCACAAGGCATGTTTTTTAGATGATTAATATGTAAGCAAAAGCTGATGTGCGAAGCCTATGCGGGAACTATAACAAATTATACCCGGCCGGACTATAACGCAGGCAGGTTATTATTAGTCCGGTTTGTAATACATGAGAGAAAGAAGGAGGCAGGAATGGAAGAGCGAAAGGGGATCGTCTTTAACATTCAACATTTTTCAATTCAGGACGGAACAGGAATCAGGACTACGGTATTTTTAAAAGGGTGTCCGCTTCGTTGTACATGGTGTGCCAATCCGGAGTCTCAGCAGATATATCCGGAGCTTACCTATGTAAAAAAGAGCTGTATTAATTGTAAGAGTTGTCTTGCAAATGATCCTGATGGCATAGTTTCTTTAGACGATGCAGGTAATGTGCAGGTGAATCCTGCTTGTGCAAAGAAGGAGCATGTGGCACATTATGGTGCTGTGTGTCCGGCAGAGGCAATCAGTGTAATGGGAAAGGAGATGACTGTGGCTGAAGTTCTTCATAAGGTGGAGCAGGATGAAGTGTTCTATCGGCATTCATATGGTGGGATGACGGTAAGTGGCGGAGAACCTCTTTCACAGGCGGACTTTACTGAAGAGCTTCTGCGTAAAGCAAAAGAAAAGGGAATTCATACGGCAATCGAGACTACCGGTTTTGCACCGTATCCCGTAGTGAAGCGAATATATACGCATCTTGACCAGATTATTACTGATATTAAACTGATGGATGATGAGAAACACAAGTATTATACCGGGGTGTCCAATGAATTGATTCTTGACAATTTCCGAAAGATGCGAAAGGATTTTCCCGATATACCGGTTTTGGTCAGAACGCCGGTTGTGCCCGGCGTGAATGATAACGAGGAGGAAATCGGGGCAATTCATGATTTTGTATCGGGTTTTCCGGGCGTCAGGTATGAATTGTTGAAATTTCACCGATTAGGTGAGCCGAAGTATCAGGGACTGGGAAGAATCTGGGAGCATGAAAATGCCGAACTTGATGATGAGTTGTATCAGAAATTGGTGGAACGTTACAGTTTGTAGTTGTGAAAATGATACAAACGCTAATGGTAAAATTTAATAAAAATGATCTGATTGGTCATTTTGGGTGTTAACATACAAGATTTTGTGGTAAACTATAACCTAATTCATGTATATAGTATCTTGTGATTCTTGTAGGAGGTATATATAATATGTGGGAAAGGGTTAAGAATTACGCACTGTATGGTGATACTGACAGAGAAAGCTATTATGGGGTTAAGGAAAGAATAGAATCGTCCAATCGAAAAACAGTATTCGTATTCGCTTTGGTTGCGGCAATACTTATCGGAATAATGCTGGTGCTTTCGTTTTCTCAGGAGGGATTTGCAGCATCAAAGCCTGTATATATATTCGGTATACTGTGTTCTTTAATCATTATTGCTGTTTCGATTGCCTCAAAGAAGATACCTGTACTCACATATGTAGCTATATACATGGCAGTGTCGGCTTTTATGTTATATGGAATCGCTATTGCAACGCTCACGAGACCGGAGGAGCAGACGGTAACATATATGGTAATGCTTATTTTTGTACCGCTTATATTTACTGACAGACCTCTTAGGATGGGAATAAGTCTTGTGCTTTTTAACATTTTATTTATCATTATGGCATTAAAAACGAAGACCGGTTCTATACTGTCGGTGGATATAACGGATGCGGTAATATTCGGTCTGTTATCGCTTGTCTCACAGACGATTGTGCACAGTACCAGGATAAAGGGGTACGTATTGGAGAATAAGTTGCGCATAATGAGTGAAACCGATCAGCTTACAGGACTTAATAACCGTAATTGTTATGAGTGGAGACTTGGCTCATATCCTTCATTATATAAAAATTCCATATGCTGTATCTATATCGATGTAAACGGTCTGCATGAACTTAACAATACTAAAGGTCATAAGGCCGGAGATGAAATGCTTCAATATATTGCAGAAACTGTTAAGAATCAGTTTGGAGCCAGGGATACATATCGTATCGGAGGAGATGAATATGTTGCATTTGTACTGGACGATACAGATGAGCATATAGGTGAGAAGATAACAGAGATAAAAGAGCAGGTCAGGGAAAAGGGATATAATATAGCTGTCGATTATGAATATACGGATTCCAAGAATGTGGATATTAATAAGCTTATTGTCGAGGCGGAATCGAAGATGTATAAAGATAAGTCTAATTATTACAAGATTCATGACAGGAGAGCCAGATAGAATAGAGGTTAAGTTAAATCCTATAACGATTCATAGTGTAAATCTATTTTACAAATACCGAAAATATCTGTATTATGATATACACTCCAAACCGAATCTGATAAAATGTTGATTCTTCTGACCGGAAAACAGTATACATTTATCAGTTTTATAGGAGAAGATTTGAAATAAAGGTGGATTGAAACATGGAAAATACAGAAAACAGAGCACAGACAAGAGGGTATGCTTCATCGGACAGGAGTACAGCCAAGCAGATAACACTGGATGCGATGTTTGTTGCGTTGACACTTATTTTTACAGCGTTTGTTAATATTAAGATTCCAAGCTTTGGCGGAGCGGGAGGACTGATACATCTTGGTAATGTTCCGTTGTTTGTGGCAGCAATACTGTTTGGCAGACGTACCGGTGCACTTGCCGGTGCACTTGGAATGGGACTTTTCGATATATTAAGCGGATGGGCTGCATGGGCACCTTGTACGATTATAACCTGTGGACTTATGGGATTTGTGGTAGGTGTTATTTGCACGAACAGAAAAAGTATCGTGATAAGAGGATTTGCTATGCTTGTTGCATTAGCCATAAAGCTTGCAGGTTACTTTGTATTTGAGAGCTTTGTATTTGGAAGCGGAGTTGCAGCAGCCGTAAAATCTATCCCCGGCAACATTATTCAAGTGTCAATGGCAATGATAATAGTACTGATTATAATTGAGCCATTGGACAGAGGTATAAGAGCAATCGAACGATAGAATATTTTTTTCTTTTTTTACAAAAAAAGCTTTACATTTCCCTACTAACATAGTATGATAATATGCATATTAGGTTACTGTTTACGGTACCCTTACATAGTCACAGACATAGGCGGCATTGCTGTTTATGTCTGTGATTGCGTGAAGGGGTATGGATTTATAAGTGCAAAAAAGGAGGAACTATGATTATTTCTACCAGAGGTAAGAATGCATTGAAACTTATGTTGGATCTGGCAACCTATAATACAGGTGAGATGATTAGACTTAAGGATATTGCAAGACGACAGAATATATCAGAGAAATATCTGGAGCAGATTGTGTCAGGTCTTCACAGAGCTTCATTAGTAAATAGTGTAAGAGGTAAGAATGGTGGTTATACTTTAAGATATGCACCGGAAGAATATACAGTAGGTCAGATTCTGAGAGCAGTGGAAAATGATATGGCTCCTACAGATTGTTTCGGTGAGAACAGTCCGCCATGTCCCAATAAGGCAATGTGTGCCAACTATCGTTTGTGGGGCAGACTGGATGATGCACTCAATGAAGTGCTTGAGGGAATTACACTTGCGGACATGCTTGACTGGCAAAAAGAGTTATATGCAGACCAGTATGTCATATAAGTTACTGGCTTTGACCGTGAATCAATGTCATTAACTTAAGCCTTCCACTTCGAGGGGAAGGTGGCGGCAAATCCTGATTTGCCGACGGATGAGGTGACAAAAAAACTTAAGTTACTGACATTGACTGTGAATAGTAACACACATATATCTATAATAATTAAGAATAAAAGAATAGAAAGGTAACTATAATGTCAGACATTTTACTTTCAATCAAGAATCTATCCGCCACTGTTGACGGAGAACCAATACTCAGGGACATTAACCTTGATATAAAGCGTGGCGAGACTCATGTGCTGATGGGACCTAATGGTGCAGGAAAGTCAACACTCGGTAATGTGTTGATGGGTAATCCTATATATAAGGTGGAATCGGGCAGCATAACCTTTGAAGGGGAAGAGATTATTAATGAATCAGC
>CAJOLO010000082.1 GCA_905235345.1 uncultured Lachnospiraceae bacterium | reverse complement strand
ACCATACTCCTTCTCAGCGGCATCCAGCAATGGAAGAATGTACTTCTCCACACGTTCGAAGGAGAATTTCTCAAAGTTCTCATCCTCCTCATCCGAATCAGCTTCATAATGCTCAATGGAAAAATCGCAGCTGTCAATCGGAATACGCACCATGTTGTATTTCATATTATCCCTTCCAAAATACTGCTTCAACATTTCTGTTTTCTGTTCCTCGTTCATAAGAGAGAAAACATATCCTGCAGAATCCGTCAGTGCACCTCCGAAACCATCAAAGGTCTGATATTTAACCTGCGGATAAAGATTGATCAGTTCATTTTCCCGTTCTGTATCCTGTTCAAAAGGAACATTCTTCTCCACTCTTTCTTTTACATTATTCTCATAAGTTGTCGTAACATATCGCAATTGCATCTTATTCGTCCTCCCATTTCTTCATTCCACGATATTCCTTAGGTGTCATTCCTTTTATCTTTTTAAAAACTTTTGAAAAATATTTCTCATCATTAAATCCAACCCGGTAAGCTATCTCATAGGTCTTAAAATAATTCTGTTCAAGATAAACGCAAGCCCGTTCAATCCTCACTTTATTCAGATAATCCACAAAACCGCATTGCAGCGTCTGAGGAAATAATGCTGACAGATAACCACTTGAAATACCGATGGTTTCCGCAAGTCCGTTCAGCGTAATATTCTCCATATAATGTTCAGCAATGTATTCTTCCGCCCGTTTGATCAACTGGTTCGACTGTGTCGCATCCACCTCATCAGGTTCCTTCTGCTCTTTCTCCAGATATTCGTCTGCTAATTGATTCAGACACTTTAGTATATCTGCCCCACGGGTTGGTTTTAACAGATAATCCTTAGCACCGTATCGGAGTGCCTGTTGGGCATATTTGAATTCGTCATAGCCGCTCAAAATAATAACAATGGGGTTAAGTCCTGCCCGCTCTGCTTCCTTCATGACATCCAGTCCGCTTTTTAATGGCATCTGCACATCTAACAGCATGATATCCGGCTGATATTGAAGCATCAATTCGATGGCCTGTTGCCCGTTTTCAGCCTCATAAATCTTATCAAAGCGATCCGTATGCAGCTGAATATACTTGGTCACTCCACGTCGAATAACATCCTCATCATCCGCTATCAACAACTTTACCGACATTCCTTTACCTCCCGAATTATAAAAGTAAACATAAGTACATCCGTGAAATACATATCAGTTTTCTATAGGAATCCGCAAAATTACCGTCGTTCCTTTTCCGACAATACTATGAATCTCCAGATCAAAATCCTCGTGATATCTTAATTCCAGACGTTCCTTAATATTCTTGATCGCATATCTTCCAATACGCTGTTTTGCATACTGTGGAGATTCCTCTTCCCAGATTCCTTCTATCTGTTCTTTACTCATCCCCACTCCTGTATCTTCGACTTCAAATCGAATCGACTCTCCATCCTGCTTTGCTTTTACCGTAAGAAAACATGGTGTACTTACATTTTCAAATCCATGTACAACGGCATTCTCCACAAAAGGCTGTACTATAAGCTTCGGTATCAATATCTCTTTGATTTCATCTTCAACTTCAATCTCATAATTCAGACGTTTTGAAAACCGCATTTTCTGAATCTGCAAATATCTGGATACCAGTTCCATCTCCTGGCTTACCGTAACCTCCCTTTTTCCCTGGCTAAGGACAAGCCTGAACAACTGGGATAGTGCAAATATACTCTCAGCAATCTCATCATTTCCTTCCTCTGTTGCCTGCCAGTATAACGTATCCAATGTATTATACAAAAAATGAGGATTAATCTGTGCCTGCAATGCCGTAAGCTCACTTTCACGTTCCTTAAGTGTTATGACATAATTTTCATCAATCAGAGTCTTTATATCCTCTACCATCTTGTTGAAGCATCTCGCCACTTCCCCAATCTCATCATTGGTCTTTACCTCTACCTGCTGATCAAAATCTCCGGTTGCTAACCCGGTAATTGCACTGCTCAACTGTTGTAACGGTTTCGTGACAATATTGGATACAACAAGCAGTAACGGTAACAGACCAAACAATACACCAAGCAGCAAACTGATTGGTGTATAAGCATAATCCATAAATGAAATCTGCTTATTGACAGGTGGCACAACCTTGCATACAATACCGGAATTCTTCTCCTTCTGGGCACATACAACTGTATATCCGGCATATGAAAAATAACCATCACGCTTACGATAATTCTGTTTTATAAAATCATCCCGTGCCAGATACTCCTCAATCACTTCAGGTATCTCTCCGCTCCGGCACAGTTCTCCGCCATACCGGTCAAAAACGATAACTCCCTCATTACTGTTTCTGACAATATTATCACATAAACTTTGTATTCCGTCTTTTGCAACACCAATAGAGATAAATCCTATTGGTGATTTATGTGAAAGATCATATACCTCGCGATAAAGTACCAGCTTATCATTTCGATTAGTCTTGTAGATTTCACTGTCATTTTTCGCTTCACTCTTCCACAGCATTCCATCGTCACTGTTTAAGGTCTGCCAATAAACATTGGTTTGTTTAACCGTATCAAGTTGAGAATAATATACACTTCCATCCATGCACCTGAGATATGGTCGTAATCCGTTTTCCGGATAAATTGAGATTGTTTGTATATTCCCTTTTAATGATATCATATCCTGCACGAATTGCATAGGGGCATCATCCAACCAGACTCTGGAATTTCGGTTAAGTATAGTTACATTCTCAGCCGTTAGCAATTTACATACTTCATCATTGATACATATGTAACTGGAAAAATCTTTGATTTCCGTCTGCAAAACCGAAACCGAATCTGCCAAACCCAGGACGTCATTCTTATCATTTTCCAATCTGCTCTTCGAATTCCTGCTATAGTTAGAAAAAAGAAGAACGCCACATATGACTATCAGGACAGGTGAAATAATAAGATATCCATAAAATATCAGCTTCTTCTTGACGCTAAGTTGATTCACCCATCTTCGAATTCTGCTCATATGTCCGTTCTTCCTTGTATTATTATAAGAATGTATTTAGGTTATTGCGATAAAGCCACATCATCCTTTAACTGCACCCATTGCAACACCCTTAGTAATGTATTTATTCAAAATAACATAAACAATAACTGCCGGTGCCGCCGTCAATGCCATAACAGCAAACTGGACCGCATAGTTGGATGAGTACTGACCGGTAAATTCCAAAACAGAGAATGGAAGTGTCTTCCATTTTGGTGAACTTAAATAGGTACTTGCCATCATAAATTCATTCCAATTGTTCAGGAACGTCATGATTGCAACTGTCGCAATGGATGATTTTATCATCGGAGTCACAATCTGTACAATAATTCTGAAAATACCGCATCCATCCATAACGGCTGCCTCTTCAACCTCTATCGGAATAGATTCAATAAAACTTGTCATCAAAAACATTCCCTGAGGAAGAGAAAATGCTACATATGGAATCAGTAATGCCCATATAGTATCCGTAAGACCTAATTGACTGTAAATCTTAAAGTTCGGAAGTAATGTAGCATGAATCGGTATCATCATACCCATCAATAATAAAGTCTTTACAAATCCGCTCAACTTCCATCTCATTCTTCTACAAGCAAATCCTGCCATGATAGATACTACGATAACCAGAATTACTGCCAGTCCGTTAATTAGGACACTGTTTTTTAAGTATAACAGAAAATGTCCGTCAACGAAAGCCTTCTGATAATTTCCCCACTGAATTTTTTCCGGGATGATCAAAAGACCACTGGTAAACATCTCATTACTGCTGGCAAGAGAGAAATCTAACAGCCAGATAAGTGGAAATATCTGAATAATTGCCACCAGAAAAAGCACTACCCACAAAATGATTTTTTTAACCTTTTTGTTACTTTTTTCCTTTTTTACACTATTCATATTTATACTCTGTTCATCACTCACGCTTTTGCCCTCCTTACTTTTACATCATCCCAATCTTTAAAGATCCAATTCAAAAGAAGTGTTGCAAATAAACATATGATTATGAAAATAACACCTATTGCATTACCATATCCATATCGGAATGCTTTAAATGCCTGTTGGTATAAATAATTGGCGGTAAACTGTGTTCTGTTGTTCGGACCACCATTGGTCAACAGATAAACAGTTTCCATCTGCTTTAATGCAGAAATAATTGCCATGGTCACATTAACCTGAATAACCGGTTTCATCAACGGCAGGGTAATACGCAAAAATGCCTGTACTTTATTGGCTCCGTCGATTTCCGCTGCTTCATAAAGAGTAGGATCAATATTCTTAATTCCGGTATAATAGATTAACATTCCCCATCCAAAACCATGCCAGATAAGAACCACTAACACTGCCCATATCGCATTTTCTGAACTAAACCAATTGGTATCTCCCTTTCCGCCAAACATCTTAATAACATTGTTGAGAAGTCCAAAATCGGGATTATAGATAAATTTCCACAGGTATGCAATGACTGCTACGGAAATAACATTAGGGATAAAAAATACACATCTGAAAAAATTCTCTCCCCAACCTCCCAACTTATCCAAGACTGCTGCAACGATCATTGCAAGAGGATGCTGGATGCAAATAAAACCAATTGCCAAAAACAACGAATTTCGAAGTGAAAGCCAGAATACCTCGTCCTTCAACAATTCTTTATAGTTATTAAGACCTATCCATGTTGCCGTTCCCATTCCGGAATAATCTGTAAATCCATAATATACGCTCAAACAAATCGGTGCCAGAATCGCAAACAGGAACAACAGCAAGCCCGGTAATATAAGAATGGCAATTACTTTCTTGTCGCTATATAACTTTGTCATATTATACTCCTTTCTTATTCTATTTTCGAATCTGTAATCTCCACCCGATACAGTATACAAATTCTGTTTTCCCAAAATGTTAAATCAACTCTAACATAATGAATTAAAAATACCCCGCAGCTCTGCTGCGTTGGATACAGAATATCCTGTAGCTCACTGCGGGGTAAGGGACTTCGGCAGTCAAATAAAATCTACGCCATTTTCAAGTCTGTTTATTGTCCTACAGATTCACCAATTCCTGAAAGGAAATCCTCAATTGAGATTGTACCGTTAGATACACCCTGAATCTGGCTTTCAATCGTAGTCTTGAATACTGCAGGTCCTAAATCATTGATTGTTGTTCCTGATACCTTAGTTGCATTACTTACGATGTCAACAATCTGCTTCTGAAGCTCTGTCTCATCACCTGTCATATAATCAGACTGATCCTGAGCTGACATACCAACACCTTTTTCCCAGCCGTACTTAGATAATTTTTCAGGCTGATACATATAATTTAAGAACTTGATTGCTTCGTCTTTAACTTCTGAATTAGCAGATACTGCATATCCACCACCGTTCCAAGCTTCAATGTCTGTTGCAGATGCTTTACCATCTTTTACTACAGGCATTGTAAATACTCTGATGTTAGTTCTAACTTCTTCAGGAATATCTTCATTAGTTGCCATAGAAGTCTCCCAGCTTCCCATATAGAACATTGCTGCCTGACCATTGGTAAATAAGTTCATTGCAGTTCCATAATCCTGTGAATCATATCCATTCTGGAATAATCCGGCATCAGCAGCATCTTTCATTAACTGAGTTGCCTCTGTAAATGCTGGATCTGAGAAATCACCTTTTGCTAATGCATCTAATGCGATCTGATGATAATCACCTGTAATCTTGAACATAAGGTCTGATAAATAAACAGCCATCGGCCATCCGTCTCCACCATCCATTGCAACAGGTATAAGTCCTGCATCCTTAATCGGACCGGCAAGTGCTATAAGATCATCATATGTCTCCGGAACACTCCATCCATTATCATCAAAAATCTTCTGATTGTAATAGAATACTGCTACGTCAGTATTTCTTGGAAGTCCGTATAACTTTCCGTCTTTCTTAAAGCCTTCTAATGAACCGTCTAAGAAACCATAATCTGCATAATCTGACTCATTAAGCTCTGCTAAAACCCCTGCATCCAATACTTCGTCTAAGAAAGATGGCTGACCCCAGATACTTACAACATCCGGCATACCTTCCATTGAATAAGCTTTGAATTTAGTCTTGTAAGCTTCCTCATCCAATGCTTCCACTTCAATCTTAACGTTAGGATTCTCTTCCATATACTCATCAATGATCATCTGCTCTACCAAGCCCTGACCATTATTTCTGTCCGGAAGATTAGAGAATATTTTTAATGTAATCTCTCCACCGTCAGAAGTGTCTCCGGCACTGCTTGAATCATCTTTTTTATCAGTTTCGCTAACAGCGCTATCTGTGTTCGATGAACTGTCTGTGCCTGATGTACTGTCGCTGCCGCCACCACATCCGGTTACCATTGTTGCAAGCATTGCGGTTGCTAATACAACAGATAATAATTTCTTTCTCATAAAATAATCCTCCTCTTTTATGGCGTTTTATACAACGTCATGTGATTTGTAAATTAATTTTACCATTATCCTTTGGCTAAAAACATATATCAAACTTACAAAAAGGGGGAAAATTTTAAGATTCAGAATATTGT
>CAJOLO010000081.1 GCA_905235345.1 uncultured Lachnospiraceae bacterium | reverse complement strand
TTAGTATTGTTATTAGTATTATTGTTGCTATTTGTGTTATTATTCATATTCGTATTACCGTTATTGTTGTTATTGTTGTTTGTACTATTGTTTGTATTAGCATCAGTGTTGGTGTTTTGATTTGTGTTGGTATTAGTATTTGTGTTTTGGTTTGTGTTGGTATTAGTATTTGTGTTTTGGTTTGTGTTGGTATTGGTATTGTTATTAGTATTGTTATTAGTGTTGTTATTCGATGTACTATCCGCCTTCACTGTCACCTTACAAACATATTTTTTCTTTTTATATGTTGCAGTAATGTTAGCTTTACCTGCTTTCTTACCTGTTACTTTACCGCCACTTACTGTAGCAACACTATTATTACTTGTTTTCCATTTTACACCCTTAATCTTTTTCTTACCCTGTTTAAGTGTCAATGTCTTTGTTGCCCCTACAGTAATTGTAGCTTTCTTTGAAGACAGCTTAATCTTAGCCGCCGCATCAGTCTTAGCCGGCACAGCAACAGCAGTTAACACCATCGCCGCACATAAACTTACGCTTAATGCTTTTTTCATTGTTCTCATATTTTTCTTCCTCCTTAAATATAAAGATTTTAATAAGTTTCTTACCTGATCTCTTTCCAAAACCAGGTAATATTGGGAAAATGACACATTATTGTACTTCCTAAGATATATAGTATACATATTCAAAAACAAATTACACTAGCCGATCGGCTAGTCTTTTAAAAATTTTTTCAAAAAATTTTCAAAAAATTTTTAAAAAATAAAAAAATCCGCCATGTAAGACGGATTTAAAGAGTACAACTAACCGGGAATAGAAATGCGTATTACTAATTATGAGCTGGTAAATCTATATTTATAGAGAGCCTGTTGTCGGCATATCCCGCCTCTATCACGCCTCCCATTTCCTCCACATATTTCTTGGCAATAGACAGTCCCAGACCTGTTGAATTGCGTGCTGTCTGTACCGTAAAAAATCTGTTAAAGAGTTTTTCCAATTGTACATTTGTCAGTCCCTTTGCCTCATTGCTAAAGGTTATTGTACCATCATCGGCCAGAGTAATCACCAGATCGCCGTCACTGTATTTCAGGGCATTGCTGATCAGATTGGAAAAAACTCTCTCCAGATGCGGTATGTTGACCATTCTCTCTATCTTGTTTTCGGTTATATTGACGATTGGAGTAATTCCTTTTTCGGTAAGGGCGGCATAATAATTCATAATGGTATCTTCAAGTATCCTGTTGATAAATGCCGGCTCCATAGGAGCGACTTCATCCGAGCTGAAAATCACGGAATAATCAAACAATTCTTCTGTCAGCTTTTTCATAAAAAGAGCCCTGTCCTCCACAATATCAAGATATCTTTCCATCTCCGGGGACTTCTCCAGCCTGTCCATGAGGCTCAAATATCCGCAAATAGAAGTAAGCGGTGTCCTAATATCATGTGCAATATTAGTAACAGCCGCTTTCATCTCCGCATCACCCTCATTATATTTATGGTATGCAAAAAGCATCATCTGCATTGTTTCATTTATCCCCATGGCAAGAGATCTCATGTCCCTATCCATGGAAGATATCCTGATTGTGGAATTCGAGCATTGCTCCACCCGTTCCCGAAACTGCTCCTCTATTTCCCTCGCAGATTTTTTCATTGCGAGAATCTTGCATATCAGAACCGCTATTATACATATGCTTATTATAAGTGCCTGCGTCATCCTTCTACCTCCGTTATTTCAAGAACGCTACAGGTGTAATTCCACCACACCCGTTACTTAAGATTTCTGTTCTCAATCTTGAAGGTTCCCAGCACAGTAAATAAAGCTATCACCAATACTGCTAAGACAAGCTGTGGTACTATACCGTAACTGATGAGCTCGTTTCCTGCCCCCGCATAATAGTCATTACACATGATGGTATGGGTAAACCATTGTCCTACAGGATTGACGTTTTCCAAAAGAACCGATACTGATTTCAGTCCTCCGGTTACATGGGTTGCTATGAAATTAGTCATGAGACATGCCATAAGTGAAACATAAAACAGAATCGACGATATAATTATGGTTACAACAGTATTTCGTGATCTCATCAATACAAAAGTAACTAACGCCGCATAGGCCATGCATGAGAAAAACAGAGACAGTGCACCAACAAGCAGCTCCGCACCGGGCTTTGCCCCTGATGCCACGCCTGCAATAAACCAGAGCAATTCTATGGCAAGTATGGTTACTGCATTTACTATCAAATGAGCGAAATAAACTTCCTTTTGTGAGTACCCCATGATGATTTTATTTCTGATAACTCCATTCCTGTATTCAACCCCTTCAAATATAGGTACGAATATTGACAAAAATCCGAAAATCGCTCCGCTGACCACCATCATGCAATTACTCTGAGTCAGGCTGTGAAGCTTTATTATCTCCATATCGCCCTTGGTAACGATAAAGGTTGTGCACACTGCAATGATAAAACATACATATAAAAACTTATTCTTGAACAACCTGACAATGTTAGCCTTTACTAATTTTTCCATTTTATTTTAAATCCTTTCTGTTAAATATTATCAGTCCGATCACCAGCGAAATAAAAATGGTAGCGCCGATAGAGATGTAAAATTCCGTTATTCCGTGTCTTGGCATACCATCCAGATAGGTGAAGGGTAAATACGAATCAATAAAATTGTAAATGCGGTATGTCTCCGGCGACAATCTGCAATTACCGTTCTCCGGAAAGAGATCATTGGTTATGATCATAGTAGCGACACCACTCAATACACAAAGTGCTATAGGCAAAAAAGCTCCCACAATATTAGTTCCCAGCAGATAGGTGATCACTGTAAACAGTGTTGCGATAGCCACCGCACTGCCTGTATGTATCATTGTATATGTGAGCAGATTACCGGGTGTATCCGAAAACCCTGCTTTATAAAAGGAGCCGAAAAGCAGCCCCAATACGTGTTTTACAGCACACAGATATGTGGCGAATACAGCGGAAACAACAACCATGGAACCGACTATTTCCCATCTCTTTGCTCCTGCTATCACTTTGTTTCTAATTGTTCCCTCTCGGAAATCGGTGTACACAAACAGGCCGGTAAATATAGCAAGAATAAAAGGTATTATAGTTCCTCTGTCCGTGATCAGTCCGTCCGCATAAAAGTCGACATCCAGGGATGTACCAACATTACATATTATAGTCTCCAGAAGATCTGCCAAAAAGAAATAGAGAAATGACGCCGCAATAATCTTTTTATCCCTGAACAACCGAATGAAATCCGAAACCATCAGTCTATACATTGTCGTTTCCTCCCAAAAGAGACAGGTAGAAGCTCTCCAGACTCTCATCAACCTCCTGCATGGATATAATATTGCAATCATGCTTGGCAAATTCCGCAGCAATGTCAGAAAAGACCAGTTGGGTATAAACATCGGCAGTCTTATCATCTATGATTTTGTATTCCACGCCCAGGTTATCCATGATGTATGACAGGACTTTGGTATCGTCTACTGTCATTCTGGTACATTTTCTGCACACATTTTCCAACTCCTCGGCACTCATTTCCCTGACCATATGACCATTATCGATAAATCCGTAATTCGTAGCCAGCTTGGACAGTTCATCCAGGATATGACTGGAGATCAGTATTGTCATTCCTCTTTCCTTGTTCAGTTTCAAGATAAGCTCTCTGATCTCTATGATTCCCTGGGGATCCAGACCATTGATGGGCTCATCCAGTATAAGGAAATCCGGATTTCCGCAAAGTGCAACGGCAATTCCCAGCCTTTGTCTCATTCCCAATGAAAAATTCTTCACCTTTTTCTTTCCTGTGTCCGCAAGTCCCACCAATTCCAGCAGTTCATCTATGCCTTCATAACTCGGAAGGCCCATTGCTATATATTGCTGCTTCAGATTATCTCTTGCAGTCATGCCCATATACAATGCAGGGCTTTCAACAACCGCTCCCATTCTGCTGCGGGCACTTGTTATCTTCTTATCATCGTTGCCTATTGAAAATATCTCAACTTCTCCTTTTGTCTGCTTTTGAAGTCCCGTAAGTATTCTGATCGTGGTCGTCTTACCGGCACCGTTTTTTCCGACAAATCCATAAATCGATCCCTTTGGTATATTCATACTGAAATCATTCAGTGCCTGAAATTTTCCATATACCTTATTGAGATTTTGGATTCTAACAACATACTCCATTTTTTATAACCTAACCTTTCAATTTCTTTATGTATACATTAAACCACCGGATGGTCAAGAAACCGGACAGGAAATCGTCAAGAAACTGTCAAGATTGAAACTTGAAACCGATTCCGTATATCGCTTCTATATAGTCCACTCCGCTTACAGCCTGTAATTTTTTTCTGATATTGCTGATATGTTGTTTCAAAGATCTCTCCGTGCAATCGGGGGTATCCATGCAGATTCTGTCCAATATGGTATTTCTACCGATGGGAAGTCCTTCATTTTGCATGAGTATCTTGAGAATGGCACATTCCGTCCTGGTAAGAGGGATTTTTTCTCCATCTATCTCAGCCGTCCGCAGATCCATATCCAATAAGACTCCTCCTGCCGAAATGATATTTTCACCACAGGCAGGTACAGTTGTCTGCTCAGTTTTCCTGAGCTGCACCACGATTCTCGCTAACAGCTCATTGATCTCAAAGGGCTTGGTCACATAGTCTGCAGCTCCGTCCATTAACATCTGCACCTTTGTATCAACCATGGTCTTTGCGCTGACCACTATCACGGGGATATTTTCTATCTCAGCAAGCAATTCTTCTCCGGAAATTCCCGGCAGCATCAGATCCAAAAGTATGAGATCCGGCTTCTGATCTTTTAGTACCATCAGTGCTTCCGTTCCCGAATATGCCCGCAAAACATCATACCCTTCCAATCTGAGGGTTTCTTCCAGCATATTTCCTATATGCACATCATCATCAATTATCATAATCGTTCTTTTCATCAATCAAGTACCTCAATAGGGTTCACACTGTAATAATAAACCACACCGTCATAACAATCCTTCATTACCATCTTGTCTCTCTGATTATCCTGGCAAAAATCATTATCCGGCATGTAGCCTTCTCCCACTCCTCCGACGATATTCGGATTGGAAATGATATCATATAATTCCGTGTTCTCTGATACCTTATCATAATCCAGGAAAAAAGCTCCGTCATCATAGTTTTTAGCCTGATATGCCACAACATCCGTTGAACAGAATTTATGATTTCTTCTGGTATATTCATAAGAATAATAAGAATGATCGTTGATATTATCAACCGTATAATAATATTCCGTTCCTACAATATATAGCTGATCCTTGTACAGCTTTCTCAGATTCCCTCCAAATGTCACCTGTTCATCATCCGCATAGCATGCCACATGTCCGTTATGTGCCGTTACCAGTATTCCCCTCTGTCCCTTTCTCTCCAGTATTTCATCGTACCATTTCACATTTTCTGCCATTGTACGATCTCTGAAATTGTATTTATCTGCATATTCAACTTCCTTATCATAATATATCATCAGTCCGATGGCAATATCCAATGTGTGAATGGACATATTAATGTCATAGTCATCATCCGTATTCTGCTCTGTCAGAAAATCCTTCAGGCTATTGTATTCTGACAAAAGTGTTTCCTTATTGTCACGGGTCACCTTAAAATCATCTGCTTTTATGGCTCTGACAGCCTCCACATATCCTAACATCTCATCTCTCAGATTGGAACCCTCCGTGAGCCGCTCCACCGTATCCGCAAGAAAATCTATCTCGTAGCCTGAAAGCCCCTGCATATCAAAGCCATAGAAATGAAGCTTTTCCTCATCAGCAACATTAGTATTATACTCTTTCATATAATCAATGACAGCAGCAATATCTGATGTATGATAAATAGTACATCCCATTTCTTTTACAAGATCTTCACTGGTCACACCTTCCAATCGCCCCTGAATATACATATCAATCTTAAGTCCGGGGCCAAAGCACTCCTCGATGCCAAACACCTTATAGTTATCTTCCTCAACCAGCTTTTTGAATACGGAAAGCTTTAGTTCCTGAAACTCAGCATTTCCGTGGGTCGCTTCTCCCAGAGCATATACTCTGGTATTTTCCGGGATCGTGATATCGGCTACCTTTCCCGCTGTCTCCTCTAATCCGTCTATACTGCGTCTCGAAGTGAATCTGCCTAAATTAATATACACAAGGCTTCCTGCCACAAATGCGATCGTCAAGCCAATCATGAGTGCCGGTATGGTTTTAAGTAATCTTCCTTCTGTTCTTGTCTTTTTCATGTCAATTTCCTTTCCGTGCATATTGTGGTCTGTACACAGACCTTTGAAATCATCTGCTGCTTCCCTCATACGGTTGCCGCAGATAGCTATGCAAACCTGCTTTAATTCTGTTTACAGATATATTAAAACATGTGAACGTCAAGATTACTGACAAGAAAAGGTCAAGATTTTGTCAAGATTGGGAATTCTCCAAAAACCAATCCTGTGCAATTCTGTTATTGAGCACACCTCTGTTTTTTGATATACTAACAACCGACAAAGCTTATGAGGTGATATCCATGACAAACAATGC
>CAJOLO010000080.1 GCA_905235345.1 uncultured Lachnospiraceae bacterium | reverse complement strand
GCATTATGTACCGCTGCGTGCGACAAGCAGCGAAAGCGTGCCTGTGATGGAACTGTATAATATGTACAATCCTGAAAATATAAACAAGAGTTTCGCAATTACCTATAAATAATCATATGTGAAGAGGAGAAGGATAATATGACAACAGAGGAAATGAATGTGTATAAGATGAGAATTACCCAGGCGGGGGTTGGGGAGCTTACTGTGATCATGCTTGAAATGGAGATGCAATGGATAAGAGAAGCATTGCAGGCTTACGATGACAAGGATATGGACACATATATTGATTATGTGGAAAAGGCACAGGCGACGCAGCTTGAACTGATGAATGGCCTTAATCTTGACAATGAGGTGTCAAGAGATGTATATTCAGTTTATGTGTTCTTTAACAGGCAGCTTATCAATTCTAAGATAAAGAAAGCACCGCAGGAGCTTGACAGAATTCTGCCCATGCTGGAAGCGTATCACGAAAGTTTTCTGGCTATTGCAGGTACTGATACGGAGGGGCCGGTTATGGATCAGAGTGAGAAGGTGTATGCAGGTCTTACTTACGGGAGCGACGGTCTGGTGGAAAACAGTATGGGTGGAACCGAATATACAGTATAAAACGGTAAGATTTATAACTACATCAATCGGAATAGAGATGATATTTTAACAGGAGGTATAATGTAATGAAAAAAGACGATTGTATATTTTGTAAGATAGCAAGTGGTGAGATACCATCGACAACAATTTATGAGGATGATTATAATAAGGTGTTTTTTGATATTAATCCGGCAAGTAAGGGGCATTGCCTGATTGTGCCAAAGGAACATTATGATAATATATATGATTTAGATGAGGAGGCGGCAGGCAGATTATTCGGGCTTGCGACAAAGGTTGCGAATGGTCTTAAGAAGGAACTTGATCTTGAGGGACTTAATATTTTGCAGAATAATGGAGAAATAGCGGGGCAGACCGTTTATCATATTCATTTGCATTTGATTCCAAGATATGCAGGTGATACGGTTAATATAGGCTTGAAGCCCGGGGAAGCGGATGTGGAAGAGCTTAAAACACTTGCGGATAAAATCACTCTGGAATAGGCAATAGCACAGGTCAAAAAGTATTCTGCGTTATAGTCGAATTAAATAAAAACATCTAGTGTAGATATATAGCGTGGAGAATCAACAGGTGCAGTGGGTAATAAAGATAAAAAAACCATTGCGCTTTGTTGAATCCGCGCTTTCCGTTATATAAGCCGATTAACAGAATTGCGATTAATCCGGGAAGTTCGTTACTGCCAAAAAATACAAGGAATATAAGTCCTGAGAGTATGAGCTGCATCCAGAATCTGTCTTTGAATTCTGAGGTGAAATAGAACATACATATAAGTAATACGCCACCGACACCATAATCGCATCGGATAAGATATGCAAGACCAAACAGAACGAACAAAAAGATACCGAACCATCTTTTGGTCTTCGCTTCTTCGAGGCAAAACAGACATGCCAGTCCTATTGCAAGAGTGAAAAATACATTCTGATGTGTCCAATCGAAGTTTATATTAAAGAATGCAAGGTCAAAGGGTATCTCTGATATCAGAGCAAACAGTGACAGCCTTATCAGATAATTAACCGGACTTTTGGTGTGATGGAAACCTTCTACAATAAGAAAACAGAAGATAGGAAAAGCGATTCTTCCTATTCCGCGAAAAGCTGTATACATAGTTGTTCCTCTGGGTACAAATATATATCCTATATGATCTATAGTCATTGTTATTATCGCTATCATCTTGAGAGCGAAATTATCTAGCAATCCATGTTTTGTTTCCTGCATTATTATTCCCCTTTTTCTATATATGAGTATTAAATAAAATAAGTATTACGGATATAATTATTAAATAAAATTAACACAATATAGAGTATAACAAAATGAAAAGCTTGAAACAATATATTTTAGTAAATATTTTATCTAGCATTTACACAGAATAATTGGTATAATAGGATAGAAAAAATAGTGGTATAAAGAAAGGAGTATTTAAAGTGGCAAAAGAAGACAGATTTAAGACAGTATCATTTGGAGGATATGACAAGGCGGCTGTTGATGCTTATATCGACAGTATGAGAATTACACATGAACAGGATATTTCAGATCTGAAGTTGACGATAAGTAAACTTTCGGATACGGTCAAGAACTTACAGCTGGTTAAGGATAGCATGAATACTGAGTCTAATCAGGCTATCGAGAATATGCAGAAATACAATGAATCCCTTCAGAAGGAGCTCGACAAGGCTAATAGAAAGCTTGCGGAGAGTGAAGAGAGCTCGAAAGAATATATGGACAAGCTGGAGCTTATCTCAAGGACTTTGGTTGAGACCAATGAGCGGTGTGATAAGATGATCACTGATGCTGAGGAGAAGAGCAGTAAGCTTACCGACGAAGCTGAGAAGGGCAGTAAAGACATGCTTATTAAAGCAAAAGAAGAAAGTGATAAACTGTTAGCTGATGCAAAGCGTCAGAGTAATTATATGATCACTGATGCTGAGAAACGCAGCAAGAATCTTATCGATGATTCCGAGAAGCAAAGTGCTGCTATGATGAAACGTGCTGAGGAGGAGCGGGATTCATTGCGGGTTCGTGCCGAAGAGGAATATAAGCAGATGACGGCGAAAACCACCGAAGAATGTAAGAAGATGATAGAGGATGCTGATGCAGAGTGTGACAAGATGCTGGCTGATGCAAGACGTAAAGTAACTACAATACGTGGTTCAATGAAACGTGAATGTGAGAATGTAAGTAATTATTCTCATGGAATCTGTCGAAGGTGTTGTCAAGGCATGCAATGAGACGAAAACAATTTCTGATAAGGCCTTTAGAGGAATAGGCAATTCTACAGAAAAGGTTGATCTTACGGATGAGATACCTCAGATTAAGATAAATGCATAGGGATATACTCAATGTGTTTTTTGAATAATATAAATCAGAATAAAGTGGATTAGTGTCATGTTAAAGATCTTTGCAAATTGACGTTTCAGGAGGATGGATTTCGTAATTATCGAAATCATATGATATACAGGAGGATAAGCTTGTGGAGACCGGCAGAACTGCAGTAGAGAATACAATATCAGGTAATTCCGGAACTGATAAGTCTGAATTGAAGAATTTTACCAGAATAGATATATTCAAAGAGTTTGCGTCGTATATGGAATACCCGATGGTTATTTTTGAAGCGAAATCGGGTAAGGTGATAGATATCAATTATGAAGCTGAGGTTCTGCTTGGGAAAGATATTAAGAATATAAGCATTGAACCGGGACGTGCATTTACGAGGGTTGAATTCTGGAATGTGCTTAGAACCAAGAAGAGCCTGATATGGCACAGAATCCGTTTAGTCGCTGATTCAAAAGAGTACCTTGTGAGTGGTCTTGTAAATGAGATGACAGTGGATGATAAACTTGTATATTCAGTTCTTTTTGAATTTCGTGCGGACATGAATATCGGGAGTCTCACACTTGAACGGATAGTTAATCATGGAAAACTGGTTGGAATACACGTAAGCATCGATGATGATAACGAATGTCATGTGGAATATGTTTCCCAGAATATCAACAGATACGGATATACAAGGGCACAGTTCTATGATGGAGGCAAGAAAGCTTCTGATGTTGTATGTCCTGAGGATTTAGATAACCTTATGGATAATGTTTCGTATGCTATAAAACAGCATCTTGACGACAGCTCTTTCGAATGCCGGCTGGTAACTGAGGAGAACGAGCTTATCCCTGTGCGTTTAATGTGTCATTTTTATTATGATAATCAATGGAAAGTTACCGATTATGAGGTGGTTGCGTTAGATCGCAGTGAAGAACTTAAGAAATCCAGTGAGAATGAGTATCTAAGCAATGCGATGTTCAAGATGAAGAGTGTGGTGATCGTTAAATCATTCCATGCAGGGAAGAGGACACTTAAGTATATCTCGCCAAATGCAGTAAAGCTTGGAATGAATGTGGAGGCATTGCGACAGGGTAATAAGCTGACAGAGGATTATATTCATCCTGAGGATAGGGATGGTGTCTGTATATCAAGCTGTTGCCAACGGTATTTCAGATTATGTGCAGACATGTCGTATGGTACGTGATGACGGAAAGATTATCTGGGTTGAGAATCAGCTTACGATCAATCGTATATCAGAAGGAGAGGCAGAGATTTCGTATCTGCTGACAGATATTACGGAACAGAAGGATTTGGAGCGGGAGCTTGAATCAGTGCCTAAGAATGATGAGGAGAAAACTGGTGAAAGCAAAAAGGAAGTTGGCAATGACGATAAGTCAGTCGGGCAGAGCTTTGATGATATTACAAGCCGGCTTCAGCTTATGACTGAAGGACTTGGCAAGAATTCAAGATATTACAGTGTTGCATTGTCAGAGGATGGAAAGATAATGACCAGACCTGTAGGTCCTGCCGATAACATTGGGGTTTTCTACGATCTGTTTGAAAGACCGGAGATAAGAGAACGACTTGAGGAAATAGTGGAGCAGGTGAAGATTCAGCTTGTTCCAAAGAGTATAGATATTGTAGCTGATGGATTTCCGGTGCATATAACATTTTGTCCGCTTATGTCGGATAATCTGGTGAAGGCGTTCTGGGTACTGGCGGCAATTAACGGAGAAGGCGTAGATGAGATGGGAACGGTTGTTGAGGTGCAGTGGCAGCTTGCCAATTCAATCGTTGAAAGCTTCTTTGCAAAGGACAGAGTAGAAGAAGAAGTTAAGAATAAGAAACTTACAGAACTTAAGTTAAAGAGAGATAAACAGGAACGCAAGATTCTCCGGGAGATACTTAATATTTCCGTTAAGGAGGGTGATTCGGGTCTTTTACAGATATGTCAACGACTGGGATCTTATCTTGAGGTTTCTTATATTGGTATATATACAGAGAACAAAGAGACGGGCAATGCAGTAAAGTATTACACATGGAGTCCGGGAGAAGCGGATGGTACATTTTTTGACCATATACAGTTTTCGTCCGCAAAATTGGGCGAGCTTAGAATGTTAGTGAAGGATGATAATCAGTTAATGGCTACCGGGAGCTCCGGCGAGTCATTTTTAAGAGAGTTTATTGTTAGCAATAATATGAAATTCATAGCATTAGAGCCTATGATTCCTGAAGTTGGAACATGGGGATACATGGTATTCGGTGACAGGAAGAGAGATACTGAGTTTGACAATAGTGAGCAGCAATTTGTAAGTGATGTGGTGAAGGTTGTTCAGGAAATCGTATTCAGGGATAAGGCGGTAGTACGTAATGATCTTATAAGAGAAGGTTTTTTGGAGGCCTATGATTACGTAAAGGATGCTATTTTTATAAAGAATAATGAGAGTGGTGAGATTATATTCGCCAATAAGGTGATGGATAAGCTCTTTGGATACAGTATTGTGGGAATGCAGGCTCAGGATATTGTTAATGATCAGATGGAGCAGTACAGGTCGATAAGCGGTGGTATGAGAAAACGTGTTATCGCCAATAATAAGGTAACCAAGTGGCAGAGCTACTTAAAGGAGCTGGATCGGATAATGAATGTTACCGAGATAAGGCTCAATGTAATCACGACTTCAGATCTTAGTCTTGTTATTCTCAAGAAGAATAAATAGGAGTAATAAAAATAATTCGCCTTATAGGTTAAGATATCATTGGTTTCGGGCGATATATATATGAAAGGGGCACTGAAATGGCAAGTTCAGATATAGGAATTGATTTGGGTACGGCCAGTATCCTTGTATATGTTAAAGGAAAAGGAGTAGTTCTCAAAGAACCGTCCGTTGTTGCTTTTGACAGAGATACCAATAAGATTAAAGCGATTGGTGAAGAAGCCAGACTCATGCTTGGAAGAACTCCGGGGAATATTGTGGCGGTAAGACCTTTGCGTCAGGGAGTTATTTCTGATTACAGAATAACCGAGAAGATGCTTAAGTATTTTATACAGAAAGCGGTTGGAAAGAGTTTCTTCGGCAGAAGACCCAGAATTTCAGTATGTGTACCGAGCGGCGTTACCGAGGTGGAGAAGAAGGCTGTTGAGGATGCAACATATCAGGCGGGAGCCAGAGATGTGTCTATTATAGAAGAACCTGTTGCAGCTGCTATTGGAGCGGGAATTGATATTTCAAGACCGTGTGGCAATATGATTGTGGATATTGGCGGAGGAACAGCCGATATCGCAGTGATCTCTCTGGGAGGAACGGTTGTCAGCACATCTATTAAGACGGCAGGAGATGATTTTGACGAAGCAATCGTCCGATTTATGAGAAAGAAGCATAATCTTCTTATCGGAGAAAGAACCGCAGAGGAGATTAAGATAAAGATTGGTACATGTTACCGGAGACCGGAGCCTCTTATGTTAGATATAAGAGGAAGAAATCTTGTGACAGGGCTTCCGAGAACCGTAACGGTAACTTCGGAGGAGACGGTTGAGGCTCTTGAAGAGGTTACTGAGGAGATTATAGAGGCTGTTCATTCGGTGCTTGAGAAGACACCGCCTGAGCTTGCTGCCGATATAGCAGACAGAGGAATTGTTCTTACCGGAGGAGGAGCAATGCTTCATGGATTGGAAGAGTTGATTGAGGAAGAAACCGGTATAACGACAATGACGGCAGAAGATCCAATGACATGCGTAGCAATTGGAACCGGTAAATATATAGAGTTTTTAAGTGGAGCTATGGATGAAGAATAATGTTTGTAACTTAGGAGATGTTCCGCCCTACTCTGAGTGAAGCATGGATAGGGGGAATAAACATTACTGAGGAGGCGTGACAAGATGGTAACTTTACACCGGATGGACCGGTATGGTTAATGAGCAGAAGCGTCTGGATGTTATTTCTAATAATATGGCGAATTCTGATACCACCGGTTATAAGAAACAAGGTGTGACCTCCCAATCCTTTGATGATGAGTTGACATTAAGAATTCACACTGATAATGAGTATAGCGGCATACACTATAGGATAGGTGATATGAATCTTGGTGTTAAGATAGGAGAGACCTATCATGACTTTTCACAGGGAAGTCTCAGGGAAACAGGAAACACCTATGATCTGGCACTTAGCGGAGAAGGATTCTTTACCATTCAATTCACCAACAAGCAGGGTGAGACCACTACGAAGTATACGCGTGATGGTTCATTTACTGTAAACACGGAGGGTTATCTTGTTACCAAGGATGGGGATTATGTGTTGGATTCGAATGGTGGAACGATTCAGATTCCCGGTGCCCAGACGGCAGTTAATGTTGCGATTGACAGTCAGGGTAATATTATTGTTGACGGTAATAATATAGCAACCCTTGGAATAGCGAGATTTGATAATCCACAGGCACTGCTTCTCTATGGTGAGAATATGTATGATGCCACTGATGCAGCGGGACTTCAACCGGATACTGCAACTGCTGTACATCAGGGTTATCTGGAGATGTCCAATACTAACGTTATAAAAGAAATGGTTGATATGATAACCATAACAAGGGCTTATGAAGCCGGGCAGAAGATTATTCAAACTATGGATGGAACCCTGGAAAAGGCTGTCAATGAGATAGGAAAAGTATAGGGAGGTATAGTGCTATGATGAGATCATTGTGGTCTGCGGCATCGGGAATGATTGCTCAGCAGACAAATCTTGATAATATTGCGAATAATTTATCTAATGTTAACACGGCGGGATATAAAAAGGACAGTATTGAGTTCAAATCGCTCCTATATCAGGAACTGCAGTCAAAGTCGACCAATAACACAGGTGAGAATAAGCCGATTCCTGCTCAGGTCGGACTTGGGACGAGAACGGCATCTATCACGACTGTGTTTACACAAGGAAACCTTCAGTCGGTTGATAACGATACATATATGGCAATTGAGGGAAGCGGCTTTTTCAAGGTTCGGGATGAGAATGGAGATGTATGCTATACAAGAGACGGAAGCTTCAATCTCATGCCGACTAATGATGGAGGAGTAATGCTGTGCAGTTCGGACGGACACCCTGTACTTGATCAGAATAATAATAATATAATTATTCCTGCTACATATACAGCCGATGGAAAAGAGTATAAGACAACTGGGGATATAGTAGTAGACAGAGAGGGTAATATCTTTATGTCATACATTGATGAAGCCAACAGCACGGAAAAAAGAATTCCGTTAACATTTACTGCTGAAGGGCAGGAGCCGTATGAACAAAAGATTGGATTGGTACAGTTTAATAATCCGGCGGGGCTTGATCAGGCCGGAAGCAATCTTTATAAAGAGACAACTGTTTCAGGGGCTCCTATTGAGGAAAGCACAGCAGAAGGTCTTAAGACAAGTCTTGTGCATCAGAGATATTTGGAGATGTCTAATGTGCAGGTTGCTGATGAGATGGTCAATATGATAGTTGCTCAAAGAGAATTCAAAGGCTATACAGGCAACGGATGAGATGCTTCAGCAAGCTAATAATTTACGTAGATAGTTTAAGTATATGTTGACATGTGTAGTGGTTTTGTAATAAACTATATACATAGATTAGGAGGTTTATATGGCTATAACAGGCATTGATTCAAGTAGTTATTATAGTGATTACTATTCTAATGTATCTAATGTCTCTAAGGATGCATTGGAAAAGACCTTATCCGGAGTCAATAATACTACATCGGAAGAGGATCTTATGAAGGCTTGTAAAGAATTCGAGGCATATTTTGTGGAACAGATATTCAAAGGTATGGAAAAAACTATTGTTAAGGCAGATGATAGCGACTCTGACGTATCCATGTATAAGGAATATTTTGGGGAAATGCAGACACAGGAATATGCTAAGGCGGCGGTTGAACAAGGAGACGGCATAGGTCTTGCTAATCAGCTTTATCAACAGATGAAACGAAACTATGGGTTATAATACAGATCATAATTTATTAATCTACAAGTCTTATATGTTACATAAGATTAGTTGGTTAATGTAATATAATGGTCAGGATTTTTTGAGAGGAGCATATTATGAAGGTTGAGAAATTGACAGAGAGTGAAGAGCTGGTTATGAAAGCAATATGGGATTGCAAGAAGGAACCGGTATTATCGGATGTTGTGGACAGAGTCAACGGCTTTTATCAAAAGGATTGGAAACCGCAGACGGTATCAACGTTTTTATCTAAACTTGTTAGAAAAGATTATCTGAGACTTCAGAGGAATGGAAAGATTTATACATATAAGGTTTTAGTTCCCGAGAGTGTATACAGGCGCAAGTTGTATAAACAGCATATAAGCTTTTGGAATCACAATGACGTTGCGGAATTTGTTGCTGAGATGATAAGCAATAAGGATTTGACACCGGAAGATATTGAGGATGCTAAGGGTAGAGTGTAATAAGTGATTACATAAGAGCGGAATATAAGTTTATAATACGCTGTTGAATCAGTATGTTTTATTATAATAAAAGATATTATTATCTGTAAAAGGGCAAAGTGCTATGTACTTTGCCCTTTAGAAATCTATTTATTATTAGTGTTTTTTCTGATCGACACACTTTTTTGGGGACTTGGAAACGGTTCAAAAAAGTATTTTAGCGGAATTTTTAATTCCCGGCTTATATTGAATAATATTTCCAAAGAAAAAGATTGACTTGCGTTTGGAGTCTCTATTCTGCTTAGGTATGCACGGGAAATGTTTATGCGTTCAGATAATTCCTTCTGGGTAAGATTGGCACGTTTTCGATAGAAAGCAATATGTTCTCCGAGGTCGACGTACAAGTCTCTGTTTTCAAAAGAAGGATATGTGGATTCTACATCGGCGTTCATAATAATACCTCCAGATTTGGTTATTTTTACTGTATTAGAGTATAGAATATATAAAACGTAAATGTCACAATTGCTAACTCATACATATATTATGATAACAAGCAGTTATACTTATGCATGCTATTGACTTTGCTATGACTGTAATATAGAATGCCATGTGAGATAAATGATATTGGTTGAACAATGGCTGGTGTAGAGAATATATCAGGATTCAGATTGAACATTTTAACGGAAGATTTACCGGATAGCACATCGAATCATGTAGCAGCGGGACGTGAAAAGAGAGGATTAAATGGACAAACAAGGCGTTATATCAAAGATAATTTATAAAAATACTGATAACCAGTTCGTTGTTTTTGCGATAGAAACAGATGATGGTGATGACGAAACCATGACAGGCTACCTTTCAGGGATTGAGGAGGGAATGTATGTCAAGGTTACGGGAGAGTATAAAGAAAACCGACAGTATGGAATGCAGTTCGTTGTAGAGGAATATGAGATGAGCATGCCCGGTGATTTATACAGCATGGAAAGATATCTGGGTTCCGGTGCCATTAAGGGCGTTGGCGAGATAATGGCTAAGCGAATCATAAAGAAATTCGGCATGGATGCATTCAGAATAATCGAAGAGGAACCGGAAAGACTTGCGGAAATAAAAGGGATATCCGAGAGAAAGGCTAATGAGATCGGAGTGCAGTTTGTTGAAAAACAAGAGATGAGGGAAGCTCTTATATTCCTTGCGAAATATGGTATTTCTTCAGCTTTGGCGGTAAAGATATATACAGAATATGGATCGAGGCTTTACAGCATAGTAAAAGAGAATCCTTATCGTATAGCAGAAGACATTAGTGGAGTCGGTTTTAAGAAAGCGGATGCGATAGCAATGCATGGCGGAATAGGAATTCTTTCGGAATTTCGTATAAGAGCGGCACTGCTTTATGCTCTTAGCCAGGCTACAGGCATTGGTCACATATATTTGCCCAGACCACTTTTGGTCAATTGGACAGGGCAACTGTTGGAAAATAATAATTCAGGTGATGCCGGTTATGACAATATATATGATAACGGAGCCGGTGATATAGTATCGGTTGAAGCTATTAATGTGCAGATTGATAATCTTAATGTTGATAAAAAAATAGTGATAAAGAAGCTTGGGGATGAAGAAATTGTATATTCTCCGTATAATTATAAGCAGGAGGTTAATACTGCGATCAGACTCATGGAGACATGCGCAACTGCCGGGAAGTCGGATGAGCTTTCTTCGCTCGACAATAAGATAAGTGTTATTGAAAAGAATATATGTATAAATCTTGATGATATGCAGAAAGAGGCAGTGAGAGAGGCTGCAAGAAACGGAGTGACTGTTATTACCGGAGGACCGGGAACAGGAAAGACAACAACCATCAATGCTATAATAAAATATTTTGAGACAGAGGGCTGTGAGCTTTTGCTGGCTGCACCAACCGGAAGAGCTGCAAAGAGAATGACCGAAGCCACAGGGCATCCTGCACAGACCATACACAGATTGCTGGAACTTTCGGGGGGAGTGTCGGAAGATAATGTTGATGCGTCAGCACATTTTGAAAGAAATGCAGGCAATCCTTTGGAAGCGGATGTTATAATAATAGATGAAATGTCTATGGTTGATCAGGCTCTTATGTATGCGCTGATGCAGGCGGTGCCGTATGGTGCTCATCTGGTGCTGGTAGGTGACAAAGATCAGCTGCCGTCTGTAGGTGCAGGTAATGTGTTGAAGGACATAATCCGTTCGGGAAGAATTCCTGTGGTTTCTTTGAAAAGGATATTCCGGCAGGAGAATGGAAGTTCAATCGTTGAGAATGCACATAAGATTAATAATGGGGAACCTATTCTTCTTGATAATAAAAGCAATGATTTCTTCTATGTTCCTAGAAATGATGTGAAGAGCATATTGAAGGAGGTCGGTGAGCTTGTTTCAAGAAAACTGCCGCCGTTTGTTAAGTGTGATTCTTCGGAAATTCAAGTGCTTACTCCGATGAGGAACGGCCCTTTGGGAGTCAACGCGATCAATAAGGAGCTTCAACAGGTGCTTAATCCACAATCGCCCGATAAGAAGGAGAAGGAGCTTTCTGATGGGACGATCATAAGAGAAGGCGATAAAGTCATGCAGATTCGCAATAATTATAAGCTTGAATGGTGTGTCTATAGTCAGAAGGGACGATTTCGTGCTGAAGAAGGAATGGGGATATTTAACGGGGACATGGGTGTGGTTAAGGAGATTGATGAATACAATGAGGAAATTATTGTTATCTTTGATGATGACAAGGAGGTCAGGTATCCGTATAATCTGTTAGATGAGCTGGAGCTTTCGTACGCTATTACCATTCATAAATCTCAGGGAAGCGAATATCCGGCAGTTGTTATGCCCATACTTAGCGGACCGAAGGTCCTTATGAACAGGAATCTGTTATATACTGCTGTGACAAGAGCTAAAAACTGCGTGGTCATAGCGGGCGACGGATATATGGTGGGGAATATGATTAAGAATAATGATGAACAGAAGAGGTATTCATCCCTGGAGCAGAGGTTAAAAGAGGTGTGAAATTGTGCAAATGCTTGCAGCGGTGGCGATACTATGAACGCTTAGCCCGAGTTAAAAGAGGTATGAAATTGTGCAGGTGCTTGCAGATGAAGATGTCAGATAAGCTTAAGCATATTCATCAGCAGGAATGCATGATATGTTATCGCAAGAGATTTCGCACAAAGTTTTGTGGGAGAAGCAATTGAAATAAGTTATATGGCAGGTGAATAGATGAGGAGAAACAGCATAATAGATCTGGTATTTCCGAGAAGATGTCCTTTGTGCGGGGAAGTAAGGGCCTATGGAGATAAGTGGGTGTGTGATAATTGTGATAAAGAGCTTGTGTGGATTGAAAAACCGGTATGTTTAAAATGCGGGAAGACGATTTCAAATGCAGAGGCTGAGTATTGCGGTGATTGTGAAAGAATTAAGAAAAGCTTTGAAAGATGTTATCCGGTATTTGCTTACGAGGGTGCGGTCAAGGATTCATTGTATCAGTTTAAATATAAGAATCAGCGTGAATATGCTGTATTTTACAGTGACTGCATCATGAAGATGTATGGTCATGAGTTAAGGCGGCTTGCGGTTGATGGAATTGTGCCGGTGCCTGTTCACTCACATAAGAAAAAGGTGCGGGGGTATAATCAGGCCGAACTTATAGCAAGAGAACTTGGAAAGAGGCTGGATATATCGGTTTACGGCAATTATCTTGAGAGAAATACCGATACAAATCCGCAGAAAGAACTGGACGATAAGGAAAGGATGAAAAATCTAAAAAATGCTTTTAATATCAGCGAAAATGGTGTAAAATTAAGTAAAGTATTATTGGTAGATGATATATATACCAGTGGAGCGACTATGGAGGCATGTACAAGTACTCTTTTGCAGGGAGGCGTGAAAGAAGTTTATTGTGTAAGCGTAGCTATTGGCAGAGGGTTTGACAGGTAAGCGGATTGAATGCACATTGGCGTGATCATGGTGATTACCGGAAGCCACCGTGGTATTATGCAGTAGCAGTATGGGGTTATTATGTAGCAGGGAGGTAGTTAATATGGAGGTAAGAACGTGTAGACAGTGTAAGAGAATTTTTAATTATTTAACAGGACCTAACATCTGCCCGAGCTGTAAAGATAAGCTTGAGGAGAAGTTTCAGGAGGTCAAGAAGTATGTGGAGGATCATCCTGACGAGGGTATAACTCAGGTGGCGGAAGCCAATGAGGTCAGTGCAAAGCAGATCCAGCGTTGGATTCGCGAGGAAAGACTTTCATTTTCAGAGAGTTCCGGAGTCGGAATTGATTGCGAAAGCTGTGGTGCCATGATAAGATCGGGAAGACTTTGTCAGAAGTGTAAAGATAATCTGATAGGGGCTGCCAATGATATGTATAAGACTGATGATTCATATGTAGCCAGAAAGCATAGAGAAGCGGCGAGAATGCGTTTCCTCGATAATTAATTGACATAGTTGTTATATTGGCTGTCGGAATTATAAGATTTCGGCAGCTTTTTGTTTGAGTATGACGGGTATGCCGTTAGTCTGTGGTGAAAGTATGTAAGGATGCGAAAGGATATTTTTGGTTTAAATTTTCTGATTGCTATAAAGAAATGAGATTAATTGCTCGATATAGATAATGAGTTAAATAATAAAAACATAATAAAATATATAAGATCTTAAGGAGGATGATGAAATCATGAGAGTTGGAGCTTATAATCAGGTTTCTCAAATTTATGGAAATCAGAAGATTTCAAAAGGATATAATACTAATTCAGTCAATAAAACATCTACATTGGATAAGGTTTCATTTTCTAATGTCGGTAAAGATATGCAGATAGCCAGGAATGCGCTTAAGAATGTTCCGGATATAAGAGAGGATAAAGTTCAGGCACTTTCTGCAAGTATTGAGAACGGAACATATCAGGTAAGCTCTGAAAACTTTGCAGATAAACTTATTGCGGCATATGCGGAAAAGTCTGTTTAACGGAGATAAGGTAGGAGATTCGGATGGCGAGTTTAATTGAAAATCTGATATCGGTCCTGGAGGAAGAGAGTAATCTTTATGAGCTTTTGACAGAAGAGTCACTTAATAAGACTCCGGTGATCGTGGCAAATGATCTTAAGCGTCTTGCAGAAGCGAATGCAAGAGAGCAGAAAATAGTGGATGATATCACAGCGGTATCTCATAAGAGAGATAAGGCTCTTACAGAGATTGCAACGGTATTAGGAAAGGATGCGAATACCATTACTGTTTCGGAAGTCATTCATGCGATGGAGAAACAGCCGGAATTTCAGCATCCTTTAATTGTTGTTAAGGATAAGATGGTAAAGCAGGTTGAAGAGCTTAGAAGAATTAATCTGCATAATCAGGAGCTTTTGAAGGAAGCCTTAGAGATGACGGAGTATTCTATTAATCTGGTACAGTCGCTTAATCAGGTACCGGAAACGGCTAATTACAGTGGGGCGTCTTACAGCGGGGCTACACTTGGAAGTGCCAGATCTTCCTTCGATACAAAGCAGTAATATCAACTTAGTCGGCAACGCATATGATATGAAACTTATATAGGTGATTGCGAAACTTATTAATAATGTATATTGGATTGTACATATTCTACAGATTCCATAAACAGGTGCTTTGGAGCCGCCGGTACTTATGCACCGTATTTTGGTGCATTATGTACCGCTGCGTGCGACAAGCAGCGAAAGCGTGC
>CAJOLO010000079.1 GCA_905235345.1 uncultured Lachnospiraceae bacterium | reverse complement strand
AAGAAAGTAGAAATAGGAGATCCTATGGAAGCCCTGAATATGGGTATTGCCATGGTGCATCAGGAGTTACAGCCAATTCCGGCTCGTACCGTTGGTGAAAATATATTTCTCGGAAGATATCCGATGAAAAAAGTATTGGGATTTATCCCGGTAATTGATCATAAGAAAATGTATGATGACACAGAGGCTTTGCTGAAAAAAGTTCGAATGACTTTTGATGCAAGGCAGTTAGTAGGGGAACTGAGTGTTTCACAGATGCAATCCGTAGAGATTGCAAAGGCAGTTTCAGCAAATTGTAAGGTTTTGATTTTGGATGAGCCGACATCGTCTCTGACCCAGAATGAGGTTGAGGCATTGTTCCGTATAGTGGATGACTTGAAGAAAGAGGGAGTTTCCATTATCTATATTTCTCATAAGATGGATGAGATTCTTAGAATTTCTGATGAGGTAACCATCATGAGAGATGGTCAGTACATAGGTACATGGGATGCAGAAGGACTTACTACTGACTTTATTATCGCAAAGATGGTAGGTCGTGAGCTTACCAATTTATTTCCGGAGCGCGAGAATGTTCCGGGTGATGTTGTATTCGAAGTGAAAGATTTCACTTCTATTAATCCGAAGAGTTTCCGTCATGTTAATTTCCAGCTTCGCAAGGGAGAAATCTTAGGTGTAGGTGGTTTGGTTGGTGCACAGAGAACTGAATTGATGGAAGGACTGTTTGGAATTCGGTCACATACAACCGGTACCATTTTGTATAATGGAAAAGAGTTGAAAATCAACCGACCGAAGGATGCGATTGATCAGGGTGTTGCGATGCTGACAGAGGATCGTCGTGCAACAGGTATCTTGGGAGTATTGTCTATAGCTGATAATATATCGATTGCGTCACTTAAACATTATCTTGATTATGGCATTTGTTTAAATGATAAAAAGATAGAAAATCTTGTTCAGGAGAATGTCGAGAAGATGAATATTAAGACACCGTCTTCTAAGACATTGATTCAAAGCTTATCCGGTGGTAATCAGCAGAAGGTGTTGATTGGACGTTGGCTTGCCAATAATCCGGATGTTCTGATTCTGGATGAGCCGACAAGAGGAATTGATGTCGGCGCAAAATACGAGATTTACTGCATTATTGCAGAATTAGCAAAACAAGGTAAGAGTATCATTATGATTTCCAGTGAAATGGCAGAGCTGATCGGTATGTCAGATCGTGTTATGGTCATGTGTGATGGTCGCGTGACAGGGTTTATTGACGGCGCTGAGGCTACACAGGAAAATATCATGGAATTAGCTACCAAGTTTGAATAAGGAGGAAAAGAATATTATGCAAAAATCAAAATCTATTCCTCAGAAGATTTTCGATTATGTAAAAGGCAATCCAATTGTAGTTTTGCTGACGGTGGTTTGTTTGATCGTAGGTTTTACGATCCCGAACTTCTTCTCATGGGGAAACTTTAATAACTTGGCCATGAACACATCAATTCGTTTTATTATTGCGTTGGGTGTGTGTGGCACATTGATCACAAAAGGTACAGACCTGTCAGCAGGTCGTCAGGTTGGTCTTTCAGCCTGCGTAGCAGGTGCATTGTTGCAGCGTGGCGATTATACAGGAAGATTATTTAAGAGTGTTCCTGAGATAAATATGTGGCTGGTACTGCTCATTGTACTTTGCATCGGAGCGATTGTGGGTTTGGTCAATGGTTTGATTATTTCTTACCTGAATGTACCTCCGTTCATTGCAACACTTGGTACACAGACTATCATTTATGGTACAACATTGGTATTTACTGATGCTCAGCCGATTGGTGGATTCCAGAAAAAGTATATTGATTTTGTAACAGGTAAGTTGTTCAAGGGAGAGAAATATCCCGGACTTCCGTATTTGCTGATTATAGCAGCAATCATCGGTATCATTTTCTGGTTCATTTTCAATAAGACTCCACATGGTAAGTATATGTATGCTATCGGTGGTAATGAGAATGCGGCAGAGGTATCCGGTGTTAATACACGTAAGAGTAAGATTGTTATTTACTTAACAGCCGGTTTGATGTATTCACTGGCAGGTTTCCTTCTTGCAGGTAAGACAGGTGGTGCTACATCTGCTATGGGTAATGGTTATGAGTTGGAAGCAATTGCCGGATGTACAATCGGTGGTGTATCAACAACCGGTGGTATCGGTAAAGTAAGCGGCGTATTGGTAGGTGTACTTGTATTCGAGCTTTTGAAGATTGTTCTTCAGTTCCTCGGAGTAAATCCTTACTACAACTACATTGTACAAGGTATCGTTATTGTAACAGCCGTTTCACTTGATATTCGTAAGTATGTACAGAAGAAATAATATCTTCTTTTTTGGAAGACCTTCCGTTTTGCCCGGAGGGTCTTCTTTTTGTTGTTTTATGCTGTTAATCTTAAAAATTCTTTGACGGATGAAGAGTGATATTGTAAACTATATAAAGATAATAGATGATTTCGAACCTTTTTTATTATACTTAAATCTATTATGCATATTGTATAGATTCCATAAACAGAACCCGGGTCTGGGAGGGAAATATATAATATGCGTAATTAAAGAGATGCAGATCAGAGTATCACAATTATCTATATGAAGTAAATTAACGAGGAGTTACAGACATGAATTTATATAAGGTAATATTGGTTGACGATGAGGAAGATGCCAGAATATCCATTGAGCAGAAGGTGGATTGGAATGCATTAGGATTTGAATTAGTGGGATCGGCGGGAAACGGACAGGAAGCATTGGAACTTACAGAGCAGGTGCATGTGGATGTAGTGATGACGGATATCAAGATGCCTTTTATGGATGGATTGGAGTTGTGTGCTAAGGTAAAGGAAAATTATAAGAACACAAAGGTGGTGCTTTGTTCGGGATTTGATGATTTTGAGTTTGCGAGAGAAGCGATTCACTTAGAGGTGGAAGAATATCTGTTGAAACCGATCGGAGCTAAGGATTTAGAGAATGTGTTCAGAAGAATCAAGGAGAATTTGGATAAAGAGTTTGATGAGCGACGTAATTTGGAAAATCTGAATGAGTATTACCAGCAAAGTCTTCCGATGCTGCGGGAACAGTTGGTGGCAGGTATGCTGGAAGGAAAAATGGCGGAAGATCAGGCAAAGCTGCTTTTGGAATCCTACGGAATGGATTTTCTTGCTCCATATTATTGTGTGGGACTGGTAGGTGGCGAACCTTTAGCAGATAAGGGTGAGCCTAAAAAAGGACAGATGCTTATGCTTTCGTTGATGAATCTGGCTAAGGAGTATTTGGATGAAAACATTGACCATTATAGTTTTTTGTATCTGGGGAAATTGGTTGTAATTGCAAAACTGCAGCATGCAAGCAGTGTTCGTGAATTCGTTTATCACATGGATCAGGTGTGTAAGATGGGTGCAAGAATGCTGGATATGAATGTGGATGCAGGAGTGGGACGGGCTTATCCTCAATTGTCACAGATTGCAGGTTCCTATGAGGAGGCGGGAAAAGCCTATGATTACAGGGTACTGGCGGATGGCAGCGGACGAGCCTTTTATGTGAATGATGTTGAACCGAAGTCGCCCGAGATAGTTTCTCAGGAAATGTTGGGGATTTCTAAAGTGATTCACGATATTAAACTGGGAACAGAGGAGGAATTGCATATATCTGTGGAAGAATTCGTAAAAGAATTAAAAGGCGAGGATGGGACTACCATTCAGCAATATCAGCTTGCTTTTATGGAGATGATTACAGAATTACTGAAACTGCTCAGGAGTTATCAGATGGATCTAGCCGATGTTTTTGGAAAAGATTTCGATCCGTATCTACAGATGGGAAGATTTCATTCGCTGGCTGAAGTGTCGGCGTGGCTTGATGATAATTGCCAGAATATCAGAAAGATGGTCCGAAAACAGCGGACTAATTCAACGAATCTTATAACCGAGAAGGCGAAGAGCTATATTGAAGAACATTATAGTGAGAGTAATCTTTCGGTTGAACAGATTTGTAACTATCTGAATATAAGTGCTACTTATTTTTCGGTTTTGTTTAAAAAAGAAGTTGGAATGAGTTTTGTGTCATATCTCACAAAAGTACGACTGGAGCATGCAGTGGAACTTTTGAATAATACAGAGGACAAGAGTTATATTATAGCAGAAAAGGTAGGCTATACAGAGGCGAATTATTTCAGTTATGTATTCAAGAAACAGTATGGTGTTTCTCCGTCAAAGTATAGAACGAATAAAGATAAATAATGGAGCGGAACATGAAATTGAAAAAAATGCAGTATTGGAAGCGTAATCTGAGGGTGGAGATTGCTGTTTCTTTTACCATGATAGCTGTAATCGGTATGGTAACTATAGCAATAATATTGTATTACACGTATACCCGGTCTATACAGCAGCGGACAGTGGATGATAATATACAGTTGGTTAATCAGGTGGAGCTTAACCTGACCAGCTACCTGCGTAATATGATGCGGATTTCTGACGCGTCATATTATAATATCATTAAAGATACGGATTTCTCCAAGGAAAGTATCGATCGTGAATTAACGCTGTTATATGAGGCCAATAAAGATAATGTGGTCAGTATTGCATGCTTTGAAAACCGTGGCAGTCTTGTTGCGGCCACTCCCGTTAATACGATAAAAGAGCATGCTGATGTCACGGAACAGGAATGGTTTCAAAAAGCAAAAAACAAACCGGAAAATCTTCATTTTTCTTCTTCGCATGTACAGAATTTGTTTGTTGACAGCAATGACAGATATTATTGGGTTGTTTCATTAAGCCGTGGTGTGGAATTGACAAGAAGAGGAAGTACTTTCCCCGGGGTTTTATTAGTGGATATGGATTTTAGCGGAATTGAGCATTTGTTTACCAAGGTCAATTCCGGAGATATGAGTTATATGTATTTGATGAATCAGGATGGTGAAATCATTTATCATCCGCAGCAGAATCTGGTCTATTCAGGTCTTGTCAATGAGAACAATGCGGAGGTGGCGAAGTATGAGGATGGTACACATACGGAGGAATTCCATGGAAAAGAACAGATTGTGGTAGTGAAGACGGTCGGTTATACAGGCTGGAAGATCGTTTCCGTGATTCCGATGGAAAAAATTCGCCGGGACCGAAGCAGGGTCAATGCTGTCTGGGTGACGGTGGTGGCATTGGCAATTACTATGCTGATAGCGGTAAATCAGTATTTATCGTTAAAGATTACAGGACCAATCAGTCATTTGGAAGATTCGGTGAAACAGTTGGATATAGAGTGTCCCGAAAAGATATATGTAGGTGGCTCCGATGAAATTCAGCATCTTGGAAAAACCATACGTTCCATGGTGGAACAGATGAGGAAACTAATGGATGCAGCAGTGAAGGAACAGGAAGAGAAAAGAAAGAACGAACTGGATGCACTGCAGTCCCAGATTAATCCGCATTTTCTCTATAATTCGCTGGACTCCATTATATGGTTGGTTGAAAGCGGACGGTATGAAGAGGCGGTCTCTGCGGTGACGGCATTAGCCAATTTGTTCCGTATCTCGTTAAGTCAGGGGCGGACGCTCATTACCATTGGAGAAGAATTTCAACATGCCAAAAATTACAGCAGTATTCAGCAGATGCGTTTTAAGGATAAATTTCGGGTTGAGTTCGAACTGGATGAAGGATTGGAGAAATATATTACGATTAAGCTTGTAATTCAACCGATTTTGGAAAATGCCATGTATTATGGAATGGAAGTTATGGATGGTGATGGGAAAATAAAGGTTAAAGGTTATGAAAAAGACGGAGATATTTATATTGATATAATCGATAATGGAATCGGCATGGCACCGGAACAGGTTGATAATTTGCTGACAGGTAAGAATTATGTAAGAAAACGAGGATCGGGAATAGGTCTTAAGAATGTTAATCAGCGTATAAAATTATATTTTGGAGATGAATACGGATTGTTGATCAGCAGTGAGCCGGATGTTGGAACGAAAGTGTCGATTCATCTGCCGATGAAACTGGAGGTGGATGAAAATGATTAGAAAAAACAGAGAGACTTTCCTGACTGCATTGATTTGGCTGGGACTTATTACGGTTGCTTTTGTGGCATTTATTCAGGTGGTATATGGAACTGAACACACACAACATAAGACAGAGATTTCTGTTATATTATATTCTGCCGGTAATGGTGGATGGGAGGCAATGCAGGAGGGATTTAAGCGTGCTGAAGATGATTTTTACGTGAATATTAATTATGTGATGCTGCATGAAGATGCCGGGGAGGAAGAAGAAATTGAGGCTGTTGAAAGGGAGATAGAAAACGGAGCACAGGGAGTGATCGTTGCTGTTGAGGACAGTGAGGCCTTTTATCAGAATTGGCTGACTCGTAATATTATTACTCCTGTAGTAGCGGTAGAGAGCAGTTTTAGTGATAAAGGAATTCCCTATATCAGTGCAGACAACTATGGAATGGGTAAGAAGATTGGAGAGGAGATTTTAAAAGATTTCTCAGATAAAAAGGAGATAAAAGTAGCTTATACATCGGAGAAAGTAAAAAAAGACAGTGTTATGATGCGTGAAGAGGGACTAAAGGATGCTTTGGGAGAGCGTGCAAAATTTATTCCGTTAAGAACTGTGGTAAATGGAGAAAGTGCGGATGTGGCGGTGGCATTGGATAAAGAAACA
>CAJOLO010000078.1 GCA_905235345.1 uncultured Lachnospiraceae bacterium | reverse complement strand
TGCAAAAGCGAAAGAGATAATGAGAAAACATCTTACGAATCAGGAGCTGATTGTTATTAAGAATATGAGAGATACTCTCTGAAGATAAAACAATCTTACCGCAATTGGTGAGGTGTTGTTCGTGCAAAATATTGTGAATATTATTAAAAAAACTGCCGCTGATTATGGCGGTTTTTTTATGATTATTTGCCGGATTATATTGCAGAAAGTAAATTTTTAGGTTGGCATTTTGCATTTATGTAATCATTTTCTTGCGAATTTCATAAAGATTGTATATAATAATTAAATTCGGACGAAAGGATAAAATATTATGAGCAAAGACAGAGAGTTTGATCAGTATATGAATCATTTGGATTCTGAGGATCATAGGATATTGAATAAATATATGGATAATCTTAACCTTGAGGATAATGATGAGCTTGATGAGTACCTTGCACATATTGAGGAACAACAGAATGCTTATGTTCAGGGTATAGAGGGTGTAGAACAGCCAATATACACACAGGACATGAATGGTATTAACCCGCAGGATATTCAGACGGGGATGGATTCATACATACAATTAGAGCCGGAGATAGAGAATTTTCAGGATTATACAACTACGAGAATGGAACCTGTTAATCCTGAGAATATGAATTACGGAGAAGTATCGCAGGAATCGTTGAATGAAGGCATGGTTGCAGCCCCGCTTCAGGAATCGCTGTTGAATGAGGATTCTGAACCCTATGTGGATACCATTCGATATAAAAATGATGAGAGAGTAAAGGCTGATGAAGTAAAGAATAATAAGGTTAATGAATCCGGGAGTGTAGAGCGGAATTTTGAGGTGGACAGAAGAGGTGAATATTCGGATGACCTGTTCTATATTGACAATGTTCCTAAGAGAAGAAAAGCACCGGTAATTGCAGCTGTGCTTTTGATACTGCTTGTTTTGGGTGGCGGATGCTATGCGGCATATTACTTTACTGATGGCTTTAAGGATTTTGCATTTTTGAAGAAGGAATCCGAAACAGAGGAAGATACAGAAATTGCCACGTCAACAGAGACTACTACTGAGGAGGCAACAACGGAGGAGCCGCCGAAACCATATGCCACTGTGGATTATGTACTTCACAAGCCGCATGCGACGGATAGTACAATTGTATATAACAGCAATCCGTATAGCTTACGTTATCCTCAAGAGGAATGGCCTATAACAAGAGACGATAACGGTAATCAGAGAGAGGCTACGCAGGATGATCTCTATCCCGTGATTGATCTTGAAGCAGTGGAGGGTTCACTTAATTCCACGAACCCGGATCCGTCTAATCCGGGAGAGACACAGCAGATGACAAGCCGATATATGGTGCTTGTAGATCTGTCGGATGATTCAATTGTGGCAAAGCGTGACAGTGACATTGTTGTTAATCCTGCATCAATGACCAAGATTTTAACGGTGCTCACAGCTGCGGATATGATCGAAGATCTGGACGATACCTATGAGGTTCCGATGGAAGCGATAGATTATTCTATGGTAAATGGGTGCAGTGCGGTTGGTTTTCTGGCAGGTGAGAAGATTACAGTCAGAGATATGATATACGGAACGATTGTGTGTTCAGGTGCAGATGCGGCGGTTACTCTGGCAGATTATTGCTGCGGAAGTCAGGAGGCATTTGTTGAAAAGATGAACGAGAAGGTTGAGGAATTGGGAATAAGCGATACGGCGCATTTTACCAATGTGGTCGGTGTGTATGATGAGAACCTTCACTGTACCATGGAGGATATGGCGGTAATAATATCAACTGCTATGCAGAACGAGTTCCTTAAGGATGTGTTGAGTACAAGGATTTACCAGACAACACCTGATCCGACTATTCTTCCCGAGGATGTCAGGAAGGAGCTGGGAATTGAGGTGAACGAAGAAACTAAGGCATCTGAGCAGGATGACAGCAATGCCGGGGATGAAAGCGTTGATAATCAGAATGTTGAAGGGGCAGATGGTCAGAATGATGATTCAGAAGTAACCTCACAGAACGATGCTGCTTCCACAGAGCAGAATGAAGGCACGGATGAGAGTGAAGATCAGCCGGATGAAGCTGACAATGCTGAACAGGCAGCAGATGCTCAGACAGAAAGTGCAGATGGTTCATCAGAGGAATCAACCACAGAGGAGATCGATCCCGGAGTGCTTCTGGTTGCGACTGAAGGTATTCAGATATCTAACTGGTTCATGAGAAGGATTGAGGATAAGGATACCGGTGGAGAGGTTCTGGGAGCGAAGACGGGATTTGTTAATGCGTCGGGATTCTGTTGTGCAAGCTATTATAAGAGTAATTCCGGAAAGGAATATGTCTGCGTTACGGGAGATACATACAGCTCATGGAGATGTATCTATGATCATGTTGGAATATACAGGTCGCTGGCTAAATAAGGTGAGGACCGCATGAGGCAATACAGAATGGTTGTTGCAATGTTCCGGAGACTTTTATCTCAGCCTAAGATTGAATTCCCACCGAGATATATATGTTTCCATACTCCCCAGGTATAGAAGTGGGAGTCTTCTCCAATGGGATAAAAAAGAGTATAAGCTTCAAGGTTTTCTTGACTTTTGTTATTGGATACATTATATTAATATATATGCTCTGCGAGGATGTGCACGGGTTCGAATGGAAATATGTCAGCTAAAGCTGACTCGAACCCGCACGCAAGAACCGCGAGCGAGTCTTGAATTATAAAGGTAGTGAGAAAGAGGAGTAGGAGCAGTTCCTTGCAAGAGAGAATGACTGATGCGCTGGAAGGTCATTTCAAGAAGAATGCTTTGAAGGTAGCTTTTGAACCGTGTGACTGAACCTGTTTTGATAGAACTATATCTTTTGAAAGATATGGGGTATGAATATGAACTTCAGAACAGAACTTAATAAGTAAGCCATGCCGGAATCGTCCACGTTATAGGATAAGATAAGTGATAAGATAAGGTGGTACCGCGATATTTCGCCCTTACGTCTGTGTATTCAGATGTAAGGGCTTTCTTATTATTTTTAACAACATTTGATTTAGAAAAAGGAGAGTAATATCATGGCAAAGGAATTAGAAAAGAACTATAATCCTTCCGAGATTGAGGACAGGATTTACAAGAACTGGATGGACAAGAAGTATTTTCATGCAGAGGTTGACAGGAGTAAGAAACCATTTACTATCGTTATGCCGCCACCGAATATCACAGGACAGCTTCACATGGGGCATGCTCTTGATAATACAATGCAGGATATCCTGATTCGTTATAAAAGAATGGAGGGATATAATGCTCTTTGGCAGCCGGGAACCGACCATGCGGCAATCGCTACGGAGGTTAAGATCATTGAGTCACTGAAAGAGCAGGGTATCGACAAAGAAGATCTCGGGAGAGACGGTTTCCTTGAAAAGGCATGGGACTGGAAAGCGGAGTATGGCGGAAGAATCATAAACCAGCTTAAGAAACTTGGCTCATCTGCTGATTGGGACAGAGAGCGTTTTACCATGGATGAAGGTAATAATGAAGCGGTCAATGAAGTGTTCTGCAAGTTATATGAAAAAGGCTGGATATATAAGGGATCAAGAATCGTAAACTGGTGTCCGGTGTGTCAGACAACTATCTCAGATGCTGAGGTAGAGCATGAGGATCAGCAGGGTAACTTCTGGCATATCAATTATCCTATCGTAGGGGAAGAAGGAAGATATGTAGAGATTGCCACAACCCGTCCTGAGACACTGCTTGGAGATACAGCCGTTGCTGTTAACCCTGATGATGAGAGATATCAGGATATTATAGGAAAAATGTTAAAGCTTCCGCTGACAGACAGAGAGATTCCCGTAATTGCGGATGAGTATGTTGATAAGGAATTCGGAACAGGTTGTGTTAAGATTACACCTGCCCATGATCCTAACGATTTTGAGGTTGGTAAACGTCATAATCTTGAAGAAATCAATATAATGAATGATGATGCTACCATTAATCAGGTGGGTGGTAAGTATGCCGGTATGGATCGTTATGAAGCCCGTAAGGCAATGCTTGCAGACCTTGAGGCTGAAGGACTGCTGGTTAAGACTGTTCCACATGAGCATGCAGTCGGTATTCATGACCGCTGTAAGACAACGGTTGAACCGCTTATCAAGCCGCAGTGGTTTGTTAAGATGGAAGATATGGCTAAGCCGGCATTAGAGGCTGTTAAGACCGGAAAGTTGAAACTCATTCCTGAGCGTATGAATAAGACTTATTATAACTGGCTGGAGAATATCCGCGACTGGTGTATTTCAAGACAGCTTTGGTGGGGACACAGAATTCCTGCATACTACTGTCAGGATTGCGGAGAGATCACAGTATCGAAAGATGCAGTCTGCAAATGCCCGAAATGTAACAGCAGCAATATCAAACAGGATGAGGATACCCTTGATACATGGTTCTCATCAGCACTTTGGCCATTCTCCACTCTTGGTTGGCCTGATAAGACAGAGGAGTTGGATTATTTCTTCCCGACAGATGTGTTGGTTACCGGATATGATATCATCTTCTTCTGGGTAATCAGAATGGTATTTTCATCAATAGAGCAGACAGGAGAGCTCCCATTCCATACAGTGTTGTTCCATGGTCTTGTGCGTGATGACCAGGGACGTAAGATGAGTAAGTCATTGGGTAATGGTATTGATCCTCTTGAAGTCATTGATAAATATGGTGCGGACGCCTTAAGATTCACTCTTATCACAGGTAATGCACCGGGTAACGATATGCGTTTCTATTGGGAGAGAGTTGAAGCGAGCCGTAATTTTGCCAACAAGGTATGGAATGCATCACGATTTATTATGATGAATATGGAGAAGGCAAAGCTTGGTGAAGAAGCTCCGTCTAATCTTACACTGGCAGACCGCTGGATTCTTTCCAAGGTCAATACTTTGGCTAAAGATATGACCGAGAATCTGGACAAATTCGAACTTGGTATCGCAGCCTCTAAGGTATATGACTTTATATGGGAGGAATTCTGCGATTGGTATATTGAAATGGTTAAGCCAAGACTTTATAATGATGAGGACGAGACCAAGGAAGCAGCCTTATGGACACTTAAGACCGTACTTATCCAGGCTCTTAAGATGCTTCACCCTTATATGCCGTTTATTACAGAAGAGATATATGTTAATCTTCGCGAAGTGTTGATAGAGGCAGGTGTGCCTGCTGATACAATGGAAGAGTCTATTATGATATCAGCATGGCCGGTATTCAAGGATGAATGGAACTATGTAGAGGATGAGATGTCTGTTGACACCATTAAGGATGCGGTTCGCGGAATCCGTAACCTGAGAACTGACATGAATGTTCCGAACTCTAAGAAGGCAACGGTATATGTTGTTTCCGAGAAGGAGAATGTGAGAAAGATATTCGAGGATTCCAAGGTCTTCTTTGCAACATTGGGATTTGCCGCAGAGGTTATTGTTCAGGCTGATAAGACGGGAATTGCCGATGACGCTGTGTCAGCAGTTATCCATGATGCGGTAGTATATATGCCGTTTGCAGAGCTTGTGGATATAGAGAAGGAGAAGGAGCGTCTTGCAAAGGAAGAGAAGAGATTGCAGGGTGAGATTAAGCGCTGCGAGGGTATGCTCAATAATCCGAACTTTGTCGGCAAGGCTCCGCAGGCTAAGATTGATGAGGAGAAGAATAAGCTTTCCAAGTATAGCGATATGTTAGATACGGTGAGGGAGCGTTTGTCTCAGCTGGGTTGATTTCTTTGAATATATGTCTAATGATTATGATTATATGGAGCAAAGAATAAGACAAGCGATAGGATAGCATAATTTATCTATAATCAGTAATAATAACCGGGAACGGGAAAGTAACGAAATTGTTGCGTCTGTGGAGGATGAAGCATATCGAAGCGTGAATATTATACATATATTCATTATATTAGCGGCATTGATTTGCCGACTTGCTTTGCAGACAGTATCGGTATGTTCAGTCCGGTAGAATCAAGCACGCTTTGATTCCTTCAAAGTTTTTCTCGTTCCCTTATTTTATTCGTTTTGGTTCATAAGTTAGCGCATACCATTTGTATTGCAATCCGGGTTTAAGTGATTTTGTGTTTTGTATTTATAGTATTCATGTACAAGATTCCTGTAACCCCATGATTTCATCTGTTCATATGTAATTCTGTAATTGCCTTTGTAATGTCTTCCTGTTACGCAGTATCTTATATATTCCTGCATATATTTATCGATTTCGACAAGACTTTTGGCTGTGGTCAAATTTGGAAAGAACCATCTGCTCCAGGAGAAATCCTTGTCGTCACCGCTGTCAAAAAGCTTGTGATTAATTGCGTTGATAAAACCTTTGGCAGCCCGGGCGTATGGAAGATCCTTTTTCCTTGCCCATCTTCTTAATGCCTCGGACTTTCTCTTAATTCGGGCTTTCATTTTTCTCTTTGTATTATCCGATATGTCGATCTCTCCGGATTTGAATTGGAACCCGAGAAATTCTATGGCATCACCGGGCTTATATATTTTTACTTTTTCAGGATTAAGAGACAGGTGTGCTTTCTCAATTTCTTTATATAGTATATCCTTGTATTTCATAAGTTTTTCATGTGTGTCTGCAAATATTAATATGTCATCAGAATATCTGAAATAATTGATGTTGTTGTTATGAAAGTACCAGTCAACATCCATAAGATATACGTTTGCAAAAAAAGGAGATACAGGAGTACCTGCCATGGCACCGCGTTTTTCGTGGACAATACGGTTTTTCGGTGTAGTATTGTCACCGATTTCTTTGATTATTTCAATCGCCGCATCTGCTGTAAGCATTTTTTCAAAGAGAATGAACAGATTAAGATCTGTAATCTTTAGAAATTCAAGCTTTTTAAGAAGAATATCCACATCTATGGAATTAAAGTAATTGCTTATATCCACTTTGAGACAATATTGACCACGGATAATATGGGATACTCTTAAAACAGCGTCTTTAACACCTGTACCTCTGCGGAAGGCATAGCAGTTAGGGGCGAATTCATCATCATAAATATACAGCTTGAAGGTGATCATTTTAAGCAGGCGGTTGAAGTCATCCGGGAAAGAATATATTATTCGTTTTTTTGTGCCGCCGGCTTTGTTGATCCGGCGCTTTAAGGGGAGGGGTAAATGCAGGTTTTCCATGCATTCTTGCAAGGAGACTGAATCTTTTACGGTGGATAAACTTCGAACTGCCATTGCATCGATGATCCCGGTAATTTCATTCAGTAATGTTAGATATTCTTTGTTATCAATATAGGATCTCCACATTGCCTCTTCTTTCTTTGTGAGATGCTGGTGACTGGATTTATATTCAATTAATTCATACCATGCTGCTTCATCATACAATGAATGTAAAATACTCATATTATATTAAAGGCTCCTTTTTATCTTGACACTATTTTATACTAAGTATATATTATGTATATATACAAGTTGATACCGGTTTATATCAGAATTATAACAGAATTGATGATGTTGGAAAAGAAGAAAGATTGTTAAAATAAGACCGGGAAACATCATCGTACATTAGAGAAGAGAGCAAAAGAGTTTGGAGGAAGACATAATTATGGCAGAAGAGACAATGAAAGATTTTGAGAAGGAGTTAGATGCATCATTTCGCGTGATACGTGAAGGGGATGTATTAGAGGGAATGATCGTTGATATCAATGATGAGGTGGTTACTCTTGATATTGGATATTATGTACCGGGTGTGGTGCCGGTTGATGACATCTCGGCAGACCCTGATTTCTCGCCTATGCGTGATTTAAAGATTGGCGAGTCGGTACAGGCAGTAGTAATAGAGAAGGATGACGGAAAGGGCAATGTCCTTCTTTCCATGAAGGAAGCTAATGAGGCAGCAGCCTGGGAAAAGCTTCGTGCATTATTTGAAAGTCAGGAGCATGTTTTGGTTAGAGTCAAGGAACAGGTTCCGTCAGGTGTGGTTGCGTATCTTGAGGGAATCCGTGCATTTATTCCGGCATCACAGCTATCTTTATCCTATGTTGAAGATACATCTGCCTATGTGGGTAAGCAGTTAGATGTAAGAGTTCTTACTGTTGATGAAGATGCCAACAAGCTTGTGTTGTCTGCAAAGTCGGTTCTTCGTGATTTAGAGGAAGAGGGTAACAGACGCAAGATGTCTGCAATAGTACCTGGTGCAATATATAACGGAACGGTTGAAACCCTACAGCCTTATGGTGCATTTGTACAGATGGAGAACGGACTTACGGGACTTGTGCACATATCTAAGATTTCCATGAAGCGAATCAATAAACCGTCAGAGGTGCTTAAGGTAGGTCAGGAGGTCAAGGTTAAGGTTCTTAAGATAGAGGATGGCAAGATAAGCCTGTCCATCAAGGATGTGGATATGAATACATCTGATATTGTGGACGGTGTCGATAATGCTAATGATGAGCCGGTAATGGAATATCATTCCGAGGAGATACCGAATAATCCTTTTGCGGCTTTGTTGTCCGGAATCAAAGTTGATGAATAGTTGACGACACGCAGGAAGAGTCAAGAGCGTATAAGACGAAGTTAGGAAGCTTATAGTGATTATGAAATGGAAGTTGCTATGGAAAGAAAGATAAGTTATAAGACCAGATGGCAGGATGAAATTCTTAAGTATTTTCGCGAGGTGGCGCAAGGGCATGTGACTGCATCGGATGTTTATGAGTATTTCAGGGCTAACGGGCATACAATAGGAATGACAACGGTATATCGTCAGCTTGATAATCTTGTAAGCACCGGAAACCTTAATAAATATACCATTGAGGTGGGAAGCCCTGCTTGTTATGAATATGTGAATAATCAGGAAACGGAATTGCCACAACAGTCATGCATTCATTGTAAATGCGAGGTGTGCGGAAAGCTTATTCATCTTCACTGTGGTGAGGTTGCTATGTTACAGGAACATCTGTCAGAGCATCATAACTTTGTGTTAGATCCATTGCGTACTGTTTTCTATGGAGTGTGCGAGGATTGCA
>CAJOLO010000077.1 GCA_905235345.1 uncultured Lachnospiraceae bacterium | reverse complement strand
TTAAGATATCTCGGTTCAGCAGGATCAAACTCAATCTTTTCTCTTAAGTGTCTGATATGAACCGCTACGGTATTAGTCTCATTCCCGAACGGTCTCTCCTGCCATACGTGTTCATATATTTCAGCAGGCGAATAGACACGGTTTGGATTTCTCATAAAGAGCTTTAATATCTCATATTCCTTAGGTGTAAGAGAAATATCCTCTCCATCTAAAGTTACCTTCTTGCTGGAATCATTCAGCTCAATCCCTCCGATTACTATCGTGTCATTCTTAATCTCACCACCACCGAGCTGCAAGTACCGTCTTAACTGCGACTTTACCCTTGCCGCTACCTCTACCGGATTAAATGGTTTGGTTATGTAATCGTCCGCACCCACATTTAATCCAAGTATCTTGTCTGTATCCTCACTCTTGGCTGTCAGAAGAATTACCGGAACATTGCTCTTCTTTCTAATCTCTGTCATGGCTTCGATCCCATCCATCACCGGCATCATTATATCCATAAGGATTAAATGTATATCCTCGCGCGCAACAACCTCTAACGCTTCCTTTCCGTTATAAGCTTCATACATCTTATAATCCGGATTGGTAAGATATATCTTTAAAGCATTTACAATGTCCTTTTCATCATCACATATTAAAATATTATACATGTACTTATCCTCCACACCAAGTTGCTTATTTAACCTGCAGGTTTTCTTTTTTGAATTCGTGTATATTGTACCATGTTTATGTTTAAGAAGAAACAAGGGAACTCTTTAAGATTTCATTAAATTTATTCATTAAAGCGTAAAATTAAATATTATATTGATTTTTTTCAATTCAAATATATAATTATAATATAATAGTATCTATTCAGCTATGCTTCATAGATACACGACAGGCATGGTGCTAAAGCACATTCCAACATGCCTGTCGTATCGTAAAATATACATTTTCGTACGCATCTCGCAGTAAATACGAAATGCTACCCGAACAGTTACATATAACCACTATCTCGTTCAGAAAGAATGGAATAATAATGAAGATAAGATATGAAAAATCAGCAATTAAATACCTGAAATCATTGCAAAAATCACAGCGCGATTTAATCCTTTCTGCTATCGAAGGTCTTACGCATAAACCCGCTGAAGGAGATATTAAAAAAATGAGCGGCTACAAAGATGGCCGATATCGGTTGCGAGTCGGAAAATACCGTGTCATCTATAAATACGAAACAGCAAACGAAATAGAAATCTTAGATGTTATGGATATTGGAAGCCGTGGTGATATCTACAAATAATCTTTGAAAAAAGGAGGTCTTACTATGAGTGATACAGTTAAAGAATCAATCTCATTACTTGAAATGCTCCCTGATTCTGAGCAGAGTCTTGCTTATGAGTTTATCAAAAGATTAGTACTTGCCTGGGATCCCGATTATACAAAACTCACTCCAGTAGAAACTGCAAGGCTTGAGGCAGCAGAAAAAGGCGAATATATTAATGCAGAAGATATTGATTGGGATAACTAGAGCTGTTTTTTATAACCCGATAATAACGCAGAATTTCGCGGACCGGAATGGAATGTAGCCCCACCAGATTTCGTGCGCCTCTCCATGTGAATGCTTAAATAAATGACATCGATTCACAAAGGCAGATAGCTAATCGCTATCTGCCTTTTGAATTACTGTATTAATAATCAGATATTGTTATTTAAAGATAATAATATAGTCTTAAGTCCACCTCTTCACTTAACGCATCCGATAATCTCATTAATATCTTTTATACCATTCTCTTTCATGAATTTATTCATACCTTCAAGAATTTCAATTGTGGTAAATGGATTATGGAAATTGGCAGTACCGACAGAGACAACTGTTGCTCCTGCCATCATGAATTCTATTGCGTCCTCATAATTCATGATACCGCCCATACCGATAAGCGGAAGTTTTACCGCATTGGCAACCTGATATACCATGCGTACAGCGATCGGTTTGATAGCAGGTCCCGAAACTCCTCCTGTCTTATTAGCAACCGCAAATTGTCTGCGGTTAATATCTATCTTCATACCGGTAAGCGTATTGATCAGAGAAAGTGCATCTGCACCGCCTGCTTCTGCAGCCTTAGCCATTACAGTGATATCCGTCACATTAGGACTTAACTTCATAATGATTGGCTGCTTTGCTTTTGCTTTGACAGCCTTAGTAATGCTCTCTAATGCATGTGGATCCTGTCCAAATGCAATTCCACCCTCCTTAACATTCGGGCATGAAACATTAATCTCCAAAAGATCTACCTTCTCATCTGCAAGTCTTTCCACCACCTCAACATAGTCAGCCTCTGTCTTACCGCACACATTTACTATTATGTTGGTATCATAATCATTAAGAAACGGAATATCTCTCTCACAGAATACATCAATACCGGGATTCTGAAGACCTACTGCATTCATCATTCCACCGTAAGTCTCTGCTATTCTCGGTGTAGGATTGCCTTCCCACGGAATATTGGCGACACCCTTGGTAGTAACTGCCCCCAACTTGTTAAGGTCGACAAAATCACCATACTCAGCACCCGAGCCAAATGTACCTGACGCAACCGTCACGGGATTCTTGAATTTCACTCCGGCAATCTCGACACCCATTCCACCAAACTCTGTTCCGATCAACTTTTCATCGCTTTTATTATCATATTCCGAATTAGTATTGCTTATTACAGACGAACCTTCTGAAATGTTCATGTTATCACTCATCAAAGTTCCACCTCCCCTGCATCAAACACCGGACCATCCTTACATATCCTCTTATTCATCACATGACTGTGGTTATCCACCTTCGTCGATTTACATACACATGCAAGACAGGCACCAATTCCACATGCCATCTTTTCTTCTAACGAAAGCTGTGCCTCCATGTAATTATCAAAAGCGTACTCTCTTATAGCCCGAAGCATAGGAGTAGGTCCGCATGTATATATGATATCTCCCCTGACGTCATATTCTCTTATTGCATCAAGTACAGTACCTTTTACGCCTGTCTTTCCATCTTCACTTGCAATATATACCTCACCGACCTTATTCATCTCATTAAGTAAAAATGTTTCATCGCGAAAGCCCAACACTATACTCTTTTCACATTTCAACTCTTTTGCAAGTTCTAACATCGGTGGAATACCTATCCCTCCGCCGATTAATATGGCGCGCTTTGTCTTCACATCGAAACCGTTTCCCAATGGCCCCATTACATCTATTGTGTCACCTGCTCTAAGCTTTGAAAATTCATCAGTACCTCTTCCTACCACACGATATACAAGTCTTATGGTTCCTATATCCTTGTTAATCTCACAAAGACTTATCGGTCTCGGGAGAAGATTACTTCCATCCTTACTGTATAATGAAACAAACTGTCCTGCCTTGGCATTAACCGCAATTGCGCCCGCCTCTAATACCAGACTGTATATGTCAGTCGCCAGGCAGTCCTGACTCACTACTCTTGCTGTAATTTTAGTAGCACTCATATTATATGCTCCTTTCACTACAAATTATATTAGGTAATTGCGAAACTTATTAATATTGTATATTGAATTGTACATATTATACAGATTCCTACTTATGCACCGTATTTTGGTGCATTATGTACCGCTGCGTGCGACAAGCAGCGAAAGCGTGCCTGTGATGGAACTGTATAATATGTACAATTCTGAAAATATAAACAATAGTTTCGCAATTACCTACAAATTATTATTAAGTAATTGCAACTTATTTTAAGTCCTATCGATATCTTCATTATCGTCTGGCAATTGCACCTGTTATATCTTCAATCATATCAACTACTGCCTGTCTTGAAGCATCGGCAAAATTCTTCTCACCGAACTTAGCATACTTATCCTGTTTATAAGCAGTAATAATTCCCCTGGACGAATTGACGATTGCACCAAGACCATCCTCATTAAAGTAGTCTGCAAGGTCCTCTGCCTTACCTCCCTGAGCACCGTAACCCGGAACGAGAATATAAGTCTTTGGCATGAGTTTTCTAAGTATCTTACCCTGCTCGGGATAAGTGGCTCCGACCACACAGCCTACATTACTGTAGACATCTCCCATACAATCCTCGCCCCATTCTACCACCTTACGGGCAACCAGTTCATAGACAGGGGTTCCGTCCACCAATTGATCCTGAAATTCTCCGGAAGACGGATTGGATGTCTTAACGAGCACGAATATTCCTTTATTCTCCTGCTTACACACATCCACGAACGGCTTAACTCCATCAGTGCCAAGATATGGATTGACCGTTACGAAATCCTCAGAAAATCCCGAATAACTCTTGCTACCAACCTGTACCTTACCAAGATGTCCTGTTGCATAGGCGCCTGATGTTGAGCCGATATCGCCACGCTTAATATCTCCTATAACCACAAGTCCTTTATCTTTACAATATTCGCACGTCTTATTAAATGCAACAAGACCCGGAATGCCGAACTGCTCATACATTGCAATCTGTGGCTTAACCGCCGGAATGATATCATATATTGCGTCTACTATAGCCTTATTATACTGCCATATTGCTTCTCCGGCACCTTCCAACGTCTCACCATACTCCTCATAAGCCGCTTTAGTGATATACTCCGGCACATAAGAAAGCATAGGGTCAAGTCCTACCACAACAGGTGCATTCAAATCTGAAATCTTCTTAACTAATTCATTAATCATATTATTATCCTCCTATGAAAAAGGCAATCCATGAACAATTCACGAATTGCCTTACTTATTCTAACCAATCAATATTAACTTATTACTCCACTGAATAGTTCGGAGCTTCTTTAGTAATCTGAATGTCATGCGGATGACTCTCCTTCAAAGATGCTGCTGAAATCTCAATAAACTCAGCTGTCTCATGAAGCTTCTCAATATTCTCTGCTCCACAATATCCCATTCCTGAACGAATGCCTCCAACAAGCTGGAACACTGTATCTTCAACTGTTCCCTTATATGCAACACGACCTTCAACACCTTCAGGTACAAGCTTCTTTGCGTTGGACTGGAAGTAACGATCCTTACTTCCGTTCTCCATAGCCGCGATTGAACCCATACCACGGTATACTTTATACTTACGACCCTGATATAATTCGAACTCTCCCGGCGCTTCATCAGTACCTGCAAAGAGACTTCCCATCATACATACATTAGCTCCCGCTGCAAGAGCCTTGGTAATATCACCCGAGTGCTGAATTCCACCATCTGCAATAACAGGAATTCCGTATTCTTTAGCCACATCATAAGCTTCCATAATTGCTGTAATCTGCGGAACACCAATACCGGCAACTACTCTTGTTGTACATATTGAGCCGGGACCTATACCAATCTTAACCGCATCAACACCCATCTTGATCATTGCCTCTGTGCCTGAACGTGTTGCCACGTTACCTGCTATAACCTGAAGATCCGGATATTTATCTCTTATAAGTTTAAATGTCTTAAGTACATTAGCGGAATGACCATGCGCAGTATCAATCACAACTGCATCCACCTTAGCCTTAACAAGCTCGTCCACACGATCTGTAATATCCGGTGTAACGCCAACTGCCGCAGCACACAACAATCTTCCCTGTGAATCCTTAGCTGAATTAGGATACTTAATTGTCTTCTCAATATCCTTAATTGTAATCAGTCCCTTGAGATTATAATTCTCATCGACAATCGGAAGTTTCTCCTTACGTGACTTAGCAAGAATCTTCTTAGCCTCATCCAAGGTAATACCCTCCGGTGCGGTTACAAGCCCCTCTGATGTCATGGAATCTTTAATCTTCTTACTGTAATCTTCCTCAAACAATAAATCTCTGTTAGTTATTATACCAACAAGTTTGGTTCCTTCACATATAGGAACTCCCGAAATTCTGAACTTAGCCATCAGCTTATCCGCATCATCTAACGTATTGTCAGATGTAAGGAAAAATGGATCTGTTATAACGCCATTCTCTGACCTCTTAACCTTATCAACTTCTTCTGCCTGCTGTTCGATTGACATGTTCTTATGAATAACTCCGATACCGCCCTGTCTTGCCATGGCAATTGCCATTCTGTACTCGGTAACGGTATCCATTCCGGAACTCATAAGGGGAATCTGTAATTGAATCTTCTTTGTAAGTTGTGTTCTCAGATCAACATCATTCGGAATAACCTCCGAATAAGCCGGAACCAGCAATACATCATCAAAAGTAATTCCTTTTCCAATTATTCTGCTCATGTTTTTTCTCTCCTATTTAAATATAAATCAGTAAAAATATTAATATGATAAACAGGTTATCTATAAATAATTTATAAATAACCCATAAATCCTTCTATGTATAAAAATATGTAATATATTAATTGATATCAATAATAATTAAATATCTGCAAACCATCTGCTGATATTACGAATTCCATGTTCATCCATGTACTACTCTTCATATACACAAATATACAGTTCAATGAATTCCTTGTCCTCCAATAAAAGCGGAACCTTAATCGGCTGAATATCTGACTGAATCTTAAGATCATTACCGATTAATGAGATTGGGGGTGTAATATCTATAATCTTTCCCTGTGTTGAAAATACTGTTGCCGTATTGCCCATAATCATGTTACTCAACTCATTAAGAGCGGAACATGCCATCTCATCCAGCTCTGATACCGGCATACCAAACATCATCTTACTGGCAATCACCTTGGCATTCTCAACTTCCATTGCCAATACAGCCTGACCCTTCATCTCTCCGACGACGCCAACAGTAATAGTATAAGTAGGCTTTAAAAAAGAAAAATCAGCCAGGGCAGGTTTACCAACCTTCAAGGTCATCTGAGTAACTGTCTGAAACACGCTTATCGTTGACTGCAGAAACGGATTAATGTTATTAACATCCAATGCCTTTTTCATATTATTCCCCTTTTCCAGTATAATACGTAAATCAATAATATACATATTATACATTAAACTTCCGCTCTAAGCAAATAATTTTCAAAAGTTTTTTTAAATTTTTAAAAATTTATTTTTTCTTGTCAATTTCTGTGTTATACTGCATAATTATACTACAAGAATATATAGACAGAATCATATTTTTTCATTACGCAATACTTGTATGAATGAAAATATTTAATGAAATATACTTGAGCCATATCATTTATAAACGGAGGCATATTATGAACAATGATTTTTATGATTTATTACCTGATATTTCCAAAGCAATAAGCAATAATTATCTGGAATCAGATCTGCTGCTGGGAAGATCCGACAAGCCGCTGCCGACGCGAAGTGTCATCATTGAGATAATCAATGATCTCAGGCAGCTTATGTTTCCGGGATACTTCAGTACAGAGCATATCGATTCAGTAGGATCAACCTACTATACAGGACATATGCTTGCAATGATACACCAGAAATTAAAAAAACAGATTGCGCGTGCTCTTGCATATAATCGCAGCGATGATGTATTATCAACCGACCCCGATATATTACAGGATGCAGAGAATATATGCTGTGATTTCTTCTCTGCTCTTCCTCACATCCAGCAGATGCTTCTGTTAGATGCCCAGGCCGGTTACGACGGAGATCCTGCCGCAAGCAGCCGAGAGATGGTAATATTCTCATACCCCGGTCTCTACGCTATATATGTATATAGGATTGCACATGAATTATACAAAATGAACGTACCGTTCATTCCAAGAATAATGACAGAGCATGCTCATAGCAAGACCGGTATTGATATCAACTCAGGTGCGGTAATCGGGAAATACTTCTTTATGGATCACGGTACAGGTATTGTTATCGGAGAAACAACCGTAATCGGAGACTATGTGAAGCTATATCAGGGTGTTACCTTAGGAGCTTTGAGTACACGAGGCGGTCAGCATCTTGCAGGAGTTAAGCGCCATCCTACCATTGAAGACAGAGTTACCATCTATTCAAACGCAACCGTATTGGGTGGCGAAACAGTAATAGGTGCCGATTCGGTTATCGGCGGCGGTGCATTCATCACCTCATCAATTCCGGCTAACACAAGAGTTTCCGTAACACCTCCCGAACTTTCCATTAAGAATGATACATCGAGCAATGTATCCGATATGAAAGCAACCGGATATATATACGAGATATAACCGAAAGTCAATATCAGCAGCGCTTAAGTGCATTCCGCATTAAAATGCATGAAGCATACTTGAACTCAGGCTGCATTTTAAATAAATAAACTATAATAATAACATCAGAGGAAGAAACCATGGTACTTGCATGTCAGAATATTTCAAAATCTTATGGCACAAATGAGATTTTGTCCGCAATTAATTTTCATATAGAGGCAAAGGAAAAGCTTGCAATTGTTGGAATCAACGGAGCCGGCAAATCCACTTTGTTAAAGATAATAATGGGTGAAGAGGAGGCTGATGACGGTATTGTAACAATAGCAAAAGATGTTACCGTCGGATATCTTGCACAGCATCAGGAACGCTACTATAATCAGACCATTTATGAAGAAATGCTAAGTGCAAAGCAAGATGTAATAAACCTTCAGGAGCAGATAAGACAACTTGAAAAGGATATAGAGGTTCTTACAGGAAAAGAGCTCGACAATGCACTTGAACGCTACGCAAGAATGAATCACACATTCGAAATACAGGATGGTTATTCCTTTGAAAGCCAGATTGTCGGCGTACTAAAGGGACTTGGGTTTAGTGAAGAGGATTTCAACCGCCCGACGGAGGAACTTTCCGGCGGTCAGAAGACAAGGGTTTCCTTAGGGCGATTGCTGCTCTCCCGCCCTGATATAATAATTCTTGATGAGCCGACCAATCATCTGGACTTAAATAGCACTGCATGGTTAGAGAATTACCTGAGAACCTATGACGGCGCTGTTATTATAGTTTCTCACGACAGATATTTCCTGGACAGAATAGTTACCAAGGTAATAGAGATAGATAATACCACTTCTACCATTTATCATGGAAATTACAGCTATTATGCCGGTAAACGTGAGGAAATACGACTCTCCAAATACCGTGCATACATGAACCAGCAGGCAGAGATTAAGCACCAGGAGGCGGTAATTGCAAAGCTTAAGCAATTCAACCGTGAAAAATCAATCAAACGTGCAGAAAGCCGTGAAAAGATGCTTAATAAGATTGAGCGGTTGGATAAACCTCAGGAAACACGTGATGATATGCGCCTTATCCTGACTCCGGATATCGAGAGCGGTAACGATGTTCTTTTGGTCGAAGGACTTTCCAAATCATATACAGCCAGTCCTCTTTTCACCAATGTAGACATGGATATTAAAAAGGGCGAACGCGTTGCTCTTATCGGTGACAACGGAACCGGAAAAACAACTATACTTAAGATCATCAACCAGTTACTTCCAAAAGACAGTGGCCGGATCGTATTAGGCTCACAGGTTCATATAGGATATTATGACCAGGAGCACCAGGTACTTCATCCTGATAAAACAATATTTGATGAATTACATGATGCATACCCTGCAATGACCAACACCAGAATCCGCAACGTACTTGCCGCCTTTCTTTTTACCGGAGATGATGTTTTCAAAGAAATCAAGGATATAAGCGGTGGTGAACGCGGTCGCGTCAGTCTGGCAAAGCTTATGCTTAGCGGAGCTAATTTTCTGATACTTGACGAACCGACAAACCACTTAGACATAACCTCCAAAGAAATTCTGGAAAATGCACTTAACAATTTCTCGGGAACGGTTTTATATGTATCCCATGACAGATATTTCATCAACCGGACAGCCACACGAATATTAGAGCTTACCGGTAACGGACTAAACTCTTACACCGGCAATTATGATGATTATATCTCCGAAAAGGAAAAAATGGCAGCTTCGTCCCCTGATTCCGGGCAGTCCTCCACTGTCATTAAAGCAGAAACCGAAAGTAAACAGGACTGGAAAAAAGCAAAGGAAGAACAGGCTAAGGAAAGAAAACGTCTGAATGATCTTAAGAAGACCGAAACACGTATAGAAGAATTGGAAACTCTTCTCAATTCCCTTAACGAAGAAATGTCTCTCCCCGAGAATGCGACCAACTCTGTAAAGCTTAATGAAATCGCCTTAAAGCAGGCTGCTGCAAATGAAGAATTAGAGGAACTTTATATAATATGGGAATCGTTATCCGAAGAATAATGAACCCCACCTGAGACAAGTTTCCTGCCCCCGCCTACGCTTTGCTTAAGAACATATCTCAATAAAAGATATTTCCACCAACATATAAAAAAGATGATACATTGAAGTATGCGCTCCTATATATCATCTTTTTTTATTCACTTAACTTTATGTATGAAGTGATTCTATAATTCGTTAATTACAGCTGTTTATAATGTATGCTGTATATCATTGGATACAATATTCCCATGTGAATTACAGCCGTTCCTCAAGATTCTTTCTTATTTCCTTAATGAATTCCTCTGAATTAAGCACCGTAGGATTCTCTATGGTTGTGATAAGTGCAAGATCCTTGGTCATCTTACCTCCCTCAATTACAGAAAGAGTTGCCTTCTCAAGTTTGTCTGCAAAATCCGAAAGCTCCGGGATATTGTCAAGCTCCCCTCTCTTTCTCAAGGCACCTGTCCACGCAAAAATTGTCGCTACTGAATTGGTAGAGGTCTCCTCTCCCTTAAGATGCTTGTAATAATGTCTCTGCACAGTTCCATGAGCTGCCTCGTACTCATATACTCCGGAAGGAGAAACAAGAACGGAAGTCATCATTGCCAATGAACCAAATGCAGAAGAAACCATATCAGACATTACATCACCATCATAATTCTTGCAGGCCCATATAAAGCCACCCTCTGCCTTCATAACACGTGCAACCGCATCATCTATCAGGGTATAGAAATACTCAATTCCCGCTGCCTTGAACTTATCATCATATTCTGCATCATATATCTCCTGGAATATATCCTTGAATCTGTGATCATACTTCTTAGAGATAGTATCCTTTGTTGCAAACCATACCGACTGCTTAGTATCCAATGCATAATTAAAGCATGCTCTTGCAAAACTTGAAATAGAATCATCCAGGTTATGCATTCCCTGTATCACACCGGGACCCTTAAACTCATGAATAGTCTCTCTTATCTCTGTTCCGTCCTCACCTGTATATACAAGTTCTGCCTTTCCGGCTCCCGGAATTCTTATCTCGGAATTCTTATACACATCACCATAAGCATGTCTTGCAAGAGTGATAGGTTTCTTCCAGTTCTTTACACATGGTTCAATACCTTTGACAATGATTGGTGCACGGAACACCGTTCCGTCTAAGGCTGCACGAATTGTTCCGTTGGGAGACTTCCACATCTCCTTAAGATTATACTCTGTCATTCTTGCAGCATTGGGAGTAATTGTTGCACATTTAACAGCAACTCCGTATTTCTTGGTTGCCTCCGCACTGTCAAATGTAACCTGATCATCCGTCTCATTTCTGTGTTCGAGACCCAGATCATAATACTCGGTCTTTAAATCGATAAACGGAAGTAAAAGTTCATCCTTTATCATCTTCCAGAGAATTCTTGTCATCTCATCTCCGTCCATCTCTACAAGCGGTGTTGTCATCTTAATCTTAGCCATATTAATCCTCCTGTTCTTATTCTTCATTTTTTTCGCAAAAAAGAGCCATAAGCTTTACACATATGACTCATTTGCCAATCAATATTATTTAATTAACATACAATAGAATAACAGATTTCTTTTAATATTACAATAGATAATTACAAATTTAACAAAACACACAAAACTGTCGGTTTTTAGTTACTCTATTCACATATAACGATTATGTGATTGCAAAACTATGATTAACATAATTGTGATTGTCCCATCCTTCATTCGTCATCATCCATGTCATCATTGTCTTTTTGACCCATGACAAAAAGTGCAGCTACAACCACAACAGATACAATCAGACATATTGCTATAAGCCATGGTTTTGAATTATCTCCGGTATTGGCTATACCTGTCATACATTGAAACATTATAGATATCTCCTAACTATACAATATTATTAATTGAAGCTATTCCTCAGGATGATAGTTATCTGTAACATCAGGATCAGGAAGAGCTTTTTTTGTTGAATTAACGAAGTTTCTTACCTCAGTCATAGCCGTGTTGATCGGAATATTGGTACCTGCACCTGCCACACAACCTCCGGGACATGCCATACCCTCAATAAGACAACCGTTCTTCTTACCGGCCTTGGCAAGCATTAACATCTTGCGGCACTCATCCAATCCCTCTGCATGCTCAATATTTACTTCGGTTCCCGGATAGTATTCATTAATACATGCCTCAATAGCCTTAGCAACTCCTCCGGCAACAGCATAACCACGTCCGACGCCGGTTGCATCCTCCATCGGAACCCCAATCTTAAAGTCATCGAATTCTATATCCCTTGCAACGAACATTGCATCCAATTCTTCAAATGTAATTACGAAATCCACATCACTTCTTACGGTTTTACGCATTGCTTCTAACTTCTTAGCCGCACACGGTCCTATAAAAACAACTCCCGCATCAGGATGCTCCTTCTTGATCATTCTGGCTGTTGCCACCATCGGTGTAAGTGCATTGGAAATCTTATCAATGGTCTCGGGAAAATGTTTCTTGGAAAGCATTGCCCACGAAGGACAGCAAGACGTCAGTAGAAATGGCACCTCTCCTGTTACCACTTCCTTCACATAGTGTTCTGCCTCCGTCATGCACCCCATATCAGCACCCATAGCCACTTCATATACACCCTTAAATCCAAGTTCCATGAGGGCTGCCTTAATCTTATCAGGTGTTGCATACTTGCCAAATTGTCCGACAAATGCAGGAGCAAGTGCAACATATATATCCCTCCCTGATCTGAGAGCTCTTATAAGCTGAAATATCTGTGACTTATCCGCAATCGCACCGAAAGGACAATTAACCATACACATGCCACAGGATACACATTTGCTTTCGTCAATTTTAGCACGTCCAAGCTCATCACTTATAATAGCCTTAGCCCCACAGGCATCAGCACACGGACGGCGTTTATAAGAAATTGCGTCATACGGACAATTAGACTTACATTTGCCACACTTAATACAAATGCTCTTATCTATTACAGATTGACCGTTCTCCATACGGATTGCATGAACAGGACACACCTCCATACAAGGATGTGCCACACAACCCTTGCACTGGTTACTTACTTCATATACATTCTGTTCACATGCATTACATGCAGCCGGTATAACCTGCATAAGAGGCGGCTCGTAATATTTCTCATCAATATTACTCTCCTCTATTCCCTGTGTGAGGTGCACCGGCTGATCCTCCGGACGAAGAGACATTCCCATGGCAAGACGTATTCTCTCACTGGTAATTGCCCTCTCTCTGTATATACTTTCCAGATACTGCGGAGTGTCCCCCGGTGTAATCTTATACGGAATGGCCTCAATATCATCAATAATATTATCTGAATTATATGCAAGGTTGGCCACCTCAGTAAAAACCTGCTTTCTTATCCTCTTAACATTAGTAATAATATTTCTCACAGAATCTCCTCCATTATGTATATTTTCTGCACAAAAATTTCCGTAATCTGTTTACTGTTACTCAAAAAACTTATAATTTGCTGTTATGCTGTCTACCTTAACCGTATCTATTAAATATCCCGCCAAATATATATCAGGAACAGTCCACGCATTAACCCTGACGCCTTTATCATGAGCCATTTTCACAACATCCCTGGTAACCTGGTTATATGTTACCCCAACCTCTGCATTCAACTGTTCACATACATCAATAGAATCCTGAGCCAATGTATTCGTAAGATATCCCAAAGGTATATCCTTTCCATTATATTCATCAAGTTTTCTTATATTAACCAGATTCGCCTTCTTAAAGGAAATGATTCTGACTCTCTCAAGCATATCATATTTTTTGATTAATTCAAGAAAACTCTTTAATTGACTATCTGTCAAAGTATCCTTCAGTTCAATATTAAGCTTTGAACCTTTATATTGATCAGCCAATGCAAGCACCTGCTCTAAAGAAGGTATAAACTCACCTGAATATTTATCTATTCCGTTACCCTTGATAATCCTATGATTCATCACTTGCGAAAGAGTTATATTGGTAATATTAACATCATCACCCGTGCTGTCACTAAGGGAATTGTTGTGGCTTACCGCAAACTGACCATCCGATGTCGGCCACACATCGAGCTCAATATATTCAAACCCATTCTCCATTGCTAATCTGAATGCCGCCAGAGAATTATCCGGTGCTATTTCACTAAAGCCTCTATGAGCCACAAAGGTACACTCATCTTTCCCCAGCCCACTGACAAAAAGAGTAAATTTAGATGATTTATTACTACCATCCACTGTCGTTGCTGTAATAACTGCAATTCCCGATTGCAACGGCAATACACTACCATCATTCGTCACTCTTGCAACATTCTCATTACTTGATGTATATATCAAACCTTTGTCAGAAGCTTCCGCCGGAGAAAATGATGCATTTAAAGAAAACTCAGCTAATCTCTTAATATAGGCACCTTCCGAGCCCACCGAAACCTGATACGGAGTTTCCTTTTTTAATGAAAGCGATACAGATGATGCCAATGTTGCAACCTCAAACTGTTCTTCACATAATACTCCTGAACCATCCGTCGCCTCAGCAGTTATTATAACAACACCATTTTGAACGGGTTTTACAACTCCTTTGCTGCTGACTTTTGCTATATCTTCATCACTTGAGCTCCATTTCAGTTTTTTATTGGAAGCATTTGAAGGTGAAATTCTGGTATTTATTGTGTATGTCTTGCCAATATATAGTTTATCCATGCTTCCATCCTGGGTATTTGTATATACTATATCCGACACCTTAGTTCCAACCGTCACTTTGAGCTTTATCTTTTTGTTGGAGCCATCCGTTGCCTCAGCAGTTATAGTTGCCGTTCCCTTTTTCTTTCCCTTTATAACACCTTTCTTACTTACGGATACCACCTTTTTCTTAGAAGATGTCCACTTTAATGTTTTGTTTATATTCTTTTTAGGCGAAAACGTGACACCCAGTTTTACTTTTTCTCCCTTTTTTATAGTAAGTGCCTTATCATAATCAGTCCATGAAATGGACTTGATCTTCTTATTGTTTTCTGTAGCAGATGCCCTGCCTGAAATCAATAAAGTCATTGTAATTACCGCCATTAATGTGCCTGACACCACTCTTTTTAATTTCTTCATTATGTTAGCCTCCTAGTGTGTATATTCAAAAAATTTATTTCTATTATTCGCATCAAACAGATGATTATACTCGATAATATTGTATTTTTTAATATAATCATAATACGGAGATGCTTTATCCGTAATACTGTAAAAATTACCATCAGCACCAAAATAACCGTTACCCGTTATCACAGGTATCTGTTCATGTATATCCAACAGGAATTTATTATATCCGGTCTTCTCAAGTCCAATCTTATCAAGCATAAGTGATTGTAAATAATTTACACTTATCTTGTCAATATATTCTTCTTCAATATCAAAATTAGCCCATATGAAAAACGGAGTCTTATAAAGTTCCATACTTTCTTCACTCGTCATTTTATCAAGCTTATTTCCTATTATCTTCTCATAGAATTCATTGGAAAGTCCCGGTTCATGATCTCCAAACATAACGATCACAGTAGGATCATCCTGTTTTTCAAAATAACCGATAAGCTTTTCAAACGCCTGATCCGTAAGATGAATCAGATTAAGATATCTCTCGGCATCTTCATCCCCTTTATTTTTTGATGTAATCTTAATCGTCTTCGGAAGATTATCATAGTCTGTATCATAACTGCTATGATTCTGCATTGTAACATTAAACATATAAAACGGTGCATCCGACTCCGACTTGCATTTTTCGTATTCCTCTATCACACGGTCAAAATCCTCTTCATCCGAGATGAATTCTCTTACAAGACCCGGATTTTCAAACTGATCCATTGTTATAAATTCAGAAAAACCAAGGTTATCGTATACATTAATCCTGTTATATCCCGATCCCATAAACGGATGAAGCGCCTTTAATCCCTGATATCCGTCAAGTGCAAGATTCCCCGTTAGCGACGGCATATATTCCTTTATATAAAGCTGATACGGCGTAGAACTTTCCGGAAGGAACGCTTTTGAATCACCCGTCAAAAATTCATACTCTGTATTGGCAGTTTGCCCGCCAAACACTGATACATAGGTATAACCCTTTACCGTATTCTCCTTCATGCTGTCATAAAACGGCATTACCTCTTCATTAGTTTCAAAATCTCCGACATCCTGCAGATTTGCAAATGCCTCATCCATTATAACTATTATATTAGGTTGTTCTTTATCATCGACATCTTTCACCGAATCCGAAGGATACTCGTCCGCAATCTTCTCTACCTCCTTTACGGAATATTCCTCCGGCTTATCTATCATACTAAGCTTTATACTTTTTGTAAATGTCAGAAGTCCTCCATGAGCCGCATAACTTTTTATAGGTCTGAAGGTATTGAAATTAATATGTTTTTCCTTCAAATAATCTGTCTTGATTGTAAGATGATACATATAGCCGAAAAAAACAAGATAACATGC
>CAJOLO010000076.1 GCA_905235345.1 uncultured Lachnospiraceae bacterium | reverse complement strand
GTCATCTTCGTCTGAGATATATAATATAAAAACACCCAAAAAAAGCTACGATATATTACCGTAAGCCTTTTTCGGGTGTTTATTATTCATGTATGTGAACATCCGCCTGCCAGACCATATCTTTGATAATCTGATTGGAAGATGTGTTCGACCAATAGAGTTCCGGGAACTGTCTTCCATTCCGTAATCGCGAAGCATGTTCTCCGTTTCTTCCTCCGTAAAGCCAAAGCCCTCCGCAAAATTCTCGTCACGGATCGAATTAATCTTCAAATGATTTAGTCCGGTGAATATGCTTTCTTTGCTGATTCTGAGGCACCCCGTGACAACTGCAAATCACGACGCATCATAGGTCTTAAGGCAGGACTCAGATAAAGCCCTGCCGAATGGCGATCATGATTATTTATGGAACAATTTATTAGTCTGATATACCGGTGAGCAAGTAAGATTAACTCCCAGCTTCTTAAATGTACTCTCATCAACATTAGAAAGTATTACTGATGAATGTACCTCACAGCCCTTTAACTTATCAAGCTGATCCATCGCAAGCTTCGTATTCTCATCCGTTCTCGCACATATAGTCAGTGCGATAAGTATCTCATCGATATGAAGTCTCGGGTTAGTTCCACCAAGATTCTCTGTCTTTAACTGCATGATAGGTTCGATGATCTCCGGTGTTATGAGTTTCACACTGTCATCAAGTCCCGCAAGTATTTTTAAGGAATTGAGCAACATTGCAGAGGATGCTCCAAGAAGCTCGGAAGTCTTTCCGGTAACTATCCTTCCGTCAGGAAGCTCTATTGCCGCAGCCGGCTCCCCGGTAAGCTCTGCCTTGGTATTGGCTGCCGCAACCACCGATCTGTCCTGAATACTTATACCGCTCTTCTCCATAAGAAGCTTGATCTTATCTATCTCCGCCTGGGTTCCGTTACCTTTTCTAAGCTCACACTGTGCCGTAAAATATCTTCTTATAATCTCCTGATTGGATGCTGCCCTTACGGCATCATCATCCACTATACAACAACCTGCCATATTAACGCCCATATCTGTTGGTGATTTGTAAGGTGATTCACCGTATATCTTCGTGAACATTCCATTTAATACAGGAAATACCTCAACATCCCTGTTATAATTAACAGTGGTCTCGCCATAAGCTTCAAGATGGAACGGATCTATCATATTGACATCATTAAGGTCTGCTGTCGCAGCCTCATATGCAAGATTGACCGGATGATTAAGCGGAATATTCCAGATAGGAAACGTCTCGAACTTTGCATATCCTGCGTCAATTCCACGCTTATGTTCATTGTAAAGCTGCGAAAGGCATACTGCCATCTTACCGCTTCCGGGACCCGGAGCCGTTACCACCACAAGCGAATGGCTCGTCTCTATGTACTCATTCTTTCCATATCCTTCATCACTAAGAATCAAGGGAACGTTACTTGGATATTCCGGAATTGAATAGTGTCTGTAGACTTTAATGCCTAACGCCTCTAATCTCTTCTGGTAGTTAACTGCACTCTCCTGCCCTGCGAATCTTGTGAGTACCACACTTCCGATATATAGACCATATCCTCGAAAAGCATCGATAAGGCGAAGCACATCCATATCATAGGTTATTCCCAGATCACCTCTCACCTTGTTTTTCTCAATATCTCCGGCATTGATTACTATAACTACCTCAACATCCTCTTTGATCTTGGTGAGCATATTAATCTTACTGTCAGCGGCAAATCCCGGCAACACTCTCATCGCGTGATAGTCATCGAAAAGCTTCCCTCCGAATTCAAGATAAAGCTTTCCTCCGAACTTACCGATTCTCTCCTTTATATGCTCAGACTGCATCTGCAGATATTTATCATTATCAAAACCTATCTTCATATTCCCTCCTATATATCGCCTCATCCAATCTTTCTGATATACTCCTCCGCACTTGTTACAGCACATGCACCGTCAGCAACCGCTGTTACCACCTGACGAAGTGCCTTGGTACGCACATCTCCCGCTGCAAAGAATCCGTCTGCCGAAGTCACGCAGGTCTCATCCGCTTTGATATATCCTGCACTATCCAGTTCCACAACGCCCTCTACCGCATTGCTTAGCGGAATCATACCCACCGCAATAAACACACCGTCAACCTGTATGGTTCTGCCATCCTTAAGCACAAGTCCCGTAACAGAATCATTACCTTCAACCTTTTCAGGAACCGCTGAAAGAACAAATTCAACATTCTCAGTGGCTTTTAACTTCTCCACCGTTAACGGTGAACCTCTGAATTCATCACGCCTATGCACTATATATACCTTCTCTGCAAGCTTGGAAAGATAAAGCGCATCATCAAGTGCAGTATCACCTCCACCGACAACTGCCACCTTTCTTCCCCGGAAAAATGATCCGTCACAGGTTGCACAATAAGACACACCCTTTGCCGCAAGCTCGTTCTCTCCCGGAATACCAAGATGTCTGTGTACCGCTCCCGCTGCATATATGACCGCCTTCGCTTCAAGTTCTGTCTCGTCCTTAAGCTTAACGCTCCATATCTTATCTTTCTTCTCAATACCAACTACCTCAGCCGTCTTAAACTCTACGCCCAGACTCTCAGCATGCTGGCGGAACTTCTCTCCGAGATCAAATCCGTTAGTTCCCGGCAGACCCGGATAATTATCAACCTGACTGCTCTCTGCAATCTGCCCGGTTCCGTAAAATGTCTTCTCTACAATCACAACATCAAGGTTGGCTCTCTTTGCATATATTGCCGCAGAAAGTCCGGCCGGGCCACTTCCTATTATTACGATATCCTGCATGTTCAATCTCCTCTCTACTGCAACGATTTAATCCACTTTCGGCAACTGGCTTAGTGACTTCTCAAGATCTTCATCTGTAGGAATATAATCACTCATCTCACCATCATTGTATTTCTGGTATGCAACCATATCGAAATATCCCGTTCCGGTAAGTCCGAATACAATATTCTTCTCCTCGCCTGTTTCCTTGCATTTAAGTGCCTCATCAATGGCAACACGAATTGCATGTGATGACTCGGGTGCTGGAAGAATTCCCTCCACTCTTGCAAACATGGTAGCTGCTTCAAACACACTGGTCTGCTCTACACTGGTGGCATGAATTATTCCCTGATCGTAAAGTTCTGATACTACTGAACTCATACCATGATAACGAAGTCCTCCTGCATGGTTAGGTGACGGAATAAATCCGCTTCCAAGAGTATACATCTTCGCCAGCGGACATACTTTACCTGTATCGCAGAAGTCATACGCATACTTACCTCTTGTAAGGCTTGGACAAGATGCCGGCTCAACAGCGATAATGTCATAATCTGCCTCGCCTCTCAATATCTCACCTGCAAATGGAGATATCAGTCCTCCCAGATTAGAGCCTCCGCCTGCACATCCAATAATAGTATCCGCCTTAATTCCGTATTTATCAAGTGCCGCCTTGGTCTCCAGACCAATAACCGACTGATGAAGCAATACCTGTGCAAGTACTGAACCGAGCACATATCTGTATCCCTCCTGAGAAACTGCTGCCTCAACCGCCTCGGAAATAGCACATCCGAGACTTCCTGTCGTTCCCGGAAACTGCTCATTAATCTGACGTCCCACATTGGTGTTCATTGACGGAGACGGCGTAACCTGTGCACCATAGGTTCTCATCACTTCGCGACGGAAAGGCTTCTGCTCATAGGAAACCTTAACCATATACACCTGGCAATCAAGATCGAAATAAGAACAAGCCATGGAAAGAGCAGTACCCCACTGACCTGCTCCCGTCTCGGTAGTGACACCTGTAAGCCCTTGCTTTTTAGCGTAATAGGCCTGTGCAATGGCAGAATTAAGCTTATGACTTCCTGATGTATTGTTACCCTCAAATTTGTAATAAATGTGTGCCGGTGTTCCCAGCTTCTTCTCCAAAAAATATGCACGCACTAACGGTGAAGGACGATACATTCTGTAAAAATCCCGAATCTCATTAGGAATATCAAAATACGGTGTCGTATCATCAAGCTCCTGCTTAGCCAGTTCCTCACAAAAAATTCCGGATAACTCCTCCAAGGTCACAGGCTTTAATGTTCCCGGGTTAAGTATCGGTGCCGGTTTCTTCTTCATATCCGCACGTACATTGTACCATTTGTCCGGCATCTCCTTCTCTTCCAAATAAATCTTATAAGGTATTTCGCTCATTTATAAAACCCTCCTTCTTTATATATAATTTATCAATAATCATCAAGAAAATGATGCTTTATCCCATCCTTCTTATATGCAATGACCGTCGACAGATTCACATTCTCCACACTTCTGAATATATTCTTCTCTATTATCGGATCCTTAGCCGCAAGTTCCGCAATAAGCTCCTTTATCTCTGCACGCTTCGAGCCCTTTTCCGTTCCTCCGCATGAGGCACAGCTTTCGGTAAACCTGCACGCACACTGTATAAAGTGTAAATGATTGTAGTCACGCCAATGCTTGATTGCCTCTTCCCTGACAAGATACAAAGGCCTGATAAGCTCCATGCCTTCGAAGTTGGTGCTATGAAGCTTTGGCATCATAGTCTGCACCTGTCCGCCATATAACATTCCCATAACAATAGTCTCTATCACATCATCATAGTGATGACCAAGTGCTATCTTATTGCAGCCCAACTCCTTCGCCTTACTGTAAAGGTACCCTCTTCTCATCCTCGCACAGAGATAGCATGGAGAGCCTCCGATATCATCACCTGCCACCACATCAAATATATCATTTTCAAACACTGTGATCGGAACATGTAAAAGCTTTGCATTATCCAATATTGTCTGATAGTTTACCTCATTATATCCGGGATTCATTACAAGAAATACAACTTCAAAATTCTTTCTTCCATGCCTCTCCAGCTCCTGAAAAAGCTTTGCCATCAGCATTGAATCCTTTCCACCGGATATACATACGGCCACCTTATCCCCGTCCTGAAGCATCTCATATTCATTGATCGCTCTTGTATACGGACGCCATATATCCTTGCGGAACTTCTTAACAATACTTCGTTCCACATCCTTATAGGTTGTATCCTCCCTGTCCATCCTCTCTACCATATCGGCAAGCTTCATCCGCCTATAGGTCTGGATACCATTTTCCAGGGCATATACCTCATACCCTTCAGCCTGCATATTCACTGCAATCTCCGAAGCTCTTATATCGGAATAGCATATTAAATACACCGGTTTATCCTTCGGAATCTCATCTATATGGTCATACCAGTCTTCCCAGTATATGTTGACCGCTCCGGGGTATGTTTCCTTATCATATTCCTCTGCTTTTCTTATATCCACAACAAGCTTGTCACGGATATCATTTTCCATTTGCTCAAATGTAACTATATGCATTATTCTATCCTCATCTGCATACTATTATGCAATCTACGATTCAAGTGTCACCGGTCACCCTGGAATCAGTATGTCAGTTCCGGATACTTCGCTGTTACCGACTTATAAAATGCATCAAGTGCGTCCTCGTAGCTATCTGTATTACCTTCAAAATAATCCTTCATTGCTGCCTTGAAACTCTCTATACATCCCTGATCATACTCAGAAATATTAATCTTATCAACCTTATCGGCACATTCCTTTAAAATATCAAATGCATTCTGTCCACCAAGTGCATCATCTCTGTAGGTTTTATCTGCTGCCAGTACATCCATTGCAGATTTATTGTTTACGAACTTTTTGTCATTCTTTGCAAAATCCGTCATCATCTCCGTATCAACAGTAAACTTTCTCATTATATCAGCAACAAGTGCCGGATTATCTGTTCCGTTAGCGGCACACATCCATGTATCTCCCCATGTGAAGTTCTGAGGTCCTTCCACAATTCCCCAGCCACCCTGTCCGGCGATAGATAAAGGATCATCATCACACATAAATGAATCAACAAGCCAGACCGGTCCAAAGTAGCAGAATACCTTACCTTCCGGATAGAAGCCTGCAGTCCAGTCATCACTCCATGCATCGCATGTACCTGTCATATTGGCATCAACCTGCTCCTTAGTCATAACAGCCCATTTCTTGAGATTACCATCAACAACAATCTTGCCATCAACCACCCATGGAGAAGACACATTATCCAAGAATACACGTAATGTATCATCAGTGGAAGCTGTCATCGAAAAACCGATATCAGCAACCCTCTTAGCTGTCTCGTTAAATGTATCCCAGTCAGCTACAGCTTCCTGAACCGTATCAGGATCGTCTGAACCAAGAATCTCAATCGCAGCGTCACGACTGTAAATGAGAGCACCGGGAGTTGCCTCCCATGCAACACCCTTCATGTTACCATTATGATCGGTTACCATATCCTTAGTGTATTTATATTGATTAACAAGTTCAGAATCAACAATTCCAAGATCAGCCACAGGCAGTGTCAGATCAGTATTAACATACTTTAGCGCATAGTCATCCTCTACCAGAAAAAGGTCAATTCTGTCGTCCTCTGCCGCCTCGGCATTATAGGGAAGCAATTGGTCAAGCTTATTCTGATATTCATTATCGGCATTGGGAGTAATAACGAAATTAACCTCAACGTCACCAATCTTACCACCTGCTGTTACATCATTAGGATCATTAGCCTCATACCCCGGATAATAAGTTGATAAACGACTTGCAAAGCTATCATCAAAGCACTGGATATTAAGCACTTTTCCATCCGTAGAAAAATCTGCCTTCGCTGTAGCAGCCGACTCATCTGCAGTAGCCTCCTCAGTATCCTCGACGGTGTCTTCCTCTGTTGCCTCTGTTACCTCTTCTTCTGTCGTCGACTCTGTTGTAGATGTATCACCGCTGCATGCAGCCAATGATGAACCTATAGCTAATACTAAAGAAAGAGCCGCTATCTTTTTAAACTTTCTCACCAAAAAACCTCCTTAGAAAATATGCGTATTTCAATAAAACCTTTTTCGCGAACGGGTTTAATC
>CAJOLO010000075.1 GCA_905235345.1 uncultured Lachnospiraceae bacterium | reverse complement strand
GTGCATGACACTAGAACTCACTATGTTCGTTAAGTGTCATTGGAAAGTACCGGCGGCTCCAAAGCACCTGTTTATGGAATCTGTACAATATGTACAATCAAAACTATGTAAATTGGAGTTTCGCAATCACCTATTATTAAGAATTAGCTGACTTTATCCGATGACCTCTACAATAGCATAAACATTTCCCTCGGAATCATTCAATACTACCTGCCTCATCGTTTTGATAAACCGCAGGATACATTACATTTCCAAGTACTGCAGCTTTTCTGTAGTCCACACGCATCTTTCTTACATCTGATTTATCAATCAGATCAAGTGCCTCGGAAACATAACGTCCGTTATTGACATGATTGTTTGAGTCAAGAAAAGAACGTCTTACAACTATTTCCGGATAATCTGCATTTACTCGATATTCCTCTGTCATCTGATTTATCTTTCTCGGGGCATAGTTCATCTCAAGCGCATCAGAAAGCTCATACCCCTTCATGTCCTCCTCCGTCGGTTTCGTCGGACACATCTTCGCAAGATCCATGAATATCCATATAGAATTAGTACAGACAATTCTATTACCTTCACTATCCAATATATCAAAATTACGGTAACCATACATTCTCTTAAAATCATGCGGCCATGTTCTCACCGTCACATTCTCCTGATAAACCGGAAAACGTATAACTTCAATCTGCCAGCCCGAAAGAAACCACGCCCTCTTAGTCTCTGCAACGTGAGCAAGTCCTCTGCCAACACTTTCCGAATGAGCAAGTGTGCAATCCTGAAGATATTGTACAATTCCTGCCATATTCATTGTAAGACCGCTCCCCACCTGCGAGTAGGTCACGGTTCGTTTCATCTCAAACATATTTAACACCCTTTTCCACTGATATGAGCAAATTATCGACCACCCAATACTCTGTACACCTTATGCTGCAATCATACCTCATATACTAATGTGAGCTATACCTCCGGCATACTTACGCCGGAGACTCTGTATCTCAACTTAAGATCGGACTCCCCCCGAAACATATTCATTTCTATACTCACCGCTTATAGAAGCGTGAGTCTTATCTCACGAAATAAAGCACCTGCTGCCCTGTGATTGCTCCACATCGCCTACGCATTAGAAAAAAGAGTCACATGAGCAATAGAGCTTAACGCCCTACTCTTTCGAACAAGTGCTTTATCATCATATTATAACATGCATTATATTATTTTTAAATATATTAATTTATTTTCTCATTTTTTCATATATAGCACAGCCAACATTCCCGGACCGGTATGTGTTCCTATTATCGGCCCTATCTTTGTGATACGTATATTCTCAGCCCTCGTCTGCGCCTCTATCTTTTCCTTCAATTCCAAAGCCCTGTCCTCGCAATCACCATGCGCGATAAATACCGTGTGGTCATCATCAGACAACTCCTCATTTATCTTATTTATCAGGAATTCCTCACTCTTCTTATTGCCCCTGACCTTAGCAGCTGCATATAACTTCCCTTTTTCATCAACGCTTAATACAGGCTTTATCTTCAATGCACTTCCTACCATTGCCTCTGCAAGTGTAAGTCGTCCGCCTTTTTGTAAAAAGAACAGATCGTCCACCGTGAACCAGTGCTGAATGCTTTGCTGATTACTCACAATCCAGTCATAAAGCTCCTCTATAGTTAATCCATCCTCCATCTTCTGCCCTGCTTTTTTTACACAATATCCAAGTCCTGCAGAGGCACAAAATGTTTCCACTATCAAAATCTTTCTTTCCGGGAACTCCTCCTCAAGCATGCCTTTGGCGATATTAGCAGACTGATATGTACCTGAAAGTCCCGAAGTCAATCCCACATATATTATATCATCACCATTTGCCAATATCGGAGAAAAATGTTCTATATAAGTACTCGGATTAATCTGCGAGGTCGTAGAAGACTTTCCGTCTCTAAGCGCCTGATAAAATTCTTCTATCGTCAGATTCTTCTCATAGGGTTCGTAGTCGATTTCTTTCCCATCAAGCATTATTGTCATGGGAACTATATAAATATTGTATTTCTCTATTAAATCCACCGGCAAATCAAGTGTTGCATCACTTACTAATCGATAGCTCATCTTCTCTCTCCTTCAATATTATTCAAGCATTCCTCTTCTGACAGAAGAGGAGGACATTCCCTTCTATTGTTCTATTCGTAATATTACAACATACTTATATTGTTTGTAAAGTATAACTATACAATAACCTTGTTCAATATCTTATACAGGGTATCAACATCCACCGGTTTAGAAAGATGTGCCTGCATACCTGCCTTCTTAGACTCCTCCACATCTTTGTCTGTGGAATCCGCCATCATACCTATTATAGGTATCTGCTCACCATCTTCCTTACCTGAGATGCGGATACACTTGGTAGCCTCACGTCCGTCCATAAACGGCATATGAACATCCATAAGTATAGCATCATAAGTAAATGCAGGTCTGGACACAAACTGTATCACAGCTTTTCTTCCATTCTCAACAGTATCGACCTCAAAACCCACCACCTCAAGAACGGCGCGTATAGCATCCATGGTCATATCACTGTCTTCTACCAGAAGTATCTTCTTTCCCGAAAAATCTCCCGCTGCCGGCAGATGTGTTTTCTTCTTGACCGGCTTATTGCCCTCCTCAGCAATTTCAAACGGAAGGTTAAAATTAAGATGTGTTCCCGAGCCGTCAACATTTATGCCTATCTGACCACCCATAAGCTGTATTATCTTCGAAGCCAGCGACAAGTCAAAATGTGCGGCCGCCACTTCTTCATCTTCACTCTCCTTGTCATTGTTTATGCCAAATATACTATATTTCATCATATCCGACAGACTGTTACCCGTATCATCCAATATGAACCTAATGAAAATACGCTTATTGTCTACCGCCACCTGCCTGGCAGTCAGTTTTATCTCACCCGAAATCGGTGTATATAAAATCGCATTGTTAATAAGTATTATAAGAGCCTGCTGCAATCTTATCTCATCGCCGAGAAGCTGATCATACTGACACCTGCACTCTACCTTGAACTGCATATTCTTCTTCTCGATCCGCTCTCTGACCGCAATATCTATCTTATTAAGAAAGCTTTCAAGTCTGAAAGGCTGCTTTGCTATAACAATTGCGTCATTATCCACATTCACGGTTTCAAGCAGTGAATCCATTACCTGCGTCATGTGTTCGGAATAATTATCTATATTAGTCAGACACTCCAAAAGTCTTTTTTCATCTTTATACACCTGCCTTGCCACACTCGACATACTCATTATCCCACTTATGGGACTTCGTATCTCATGGGAAATGTTAGCAAGTACTTGTCCCTTTAACTCCGCCGCTGACTTTGCTGCCATAAGAGACTCCCACATCTGTCGGCTATCCTCAATCTGACGGCTTCTTACCTGTTCCACATCCTGGAACAAAATGAACACGGTAACATCTTTGTTGCTGTTATTATCAAACAATATCTGTCCATTCATTACATGATATTGTCCCTCATGCGTCCTGTAGCGAAAATCAATTTCCTTCTTAGTCTCACCGCTTTCGTAGGCACTCTGCAGAAAGCTTATATCAAAACACTCCAGAAATTTCTGCTTATCATCAATATGCAGCTTCGAAAGCCACTTCAGCACAAAGTCCATACTGTATGAATATTGGTTATCCACTTGTGTTGATAAAAGATTATAGAAAACATCCCTTCTTATCTCCACAGCTATGATATCTTTATAAATATTTTGCAGTGCAAATATGAATTTCTTTCCGGTCACTCCTCTTTTATCAACAGAATGTAAAATCCCATCATCCTGATTCTGCAGAATCATCATATACCCATTCTTATTATCCTGCATTTTTATTTTCGAAACATTGACAATGAACGCATGCTCCAAATACGGGATGTATAATCTCTCTTCGTATCTGCCGTCCTCCGAAAGCTCTCTGAGCGGACATTTTTTACATGGTACATTCTCTCCGCATAACGCTTTATAGCATAAATCCCCCTGTTTGATGGACGGATACTTCTCTTTACCATAGTTATTGATATACTGTATCCTGAATTCATCATCTATCAGATAGATTATCGTCCTCGTTATATCATTGACATGATTGAATAAATGATATTCGCTCTGACCAACTATCTCTTTCTCAAACTGACGAATAATAACCTCGTTCATGAGCTTCAACAATACATGTACTTCCCTAAACTCAACATCCGGAATGTCAATATTTCCGTTCCATCCGATAAAAATATATCCTATAACATTGCCGTGATTGGTCAGCTGGTACTCAATTACTGTCTCATACCCATTCTCACGATAAATATCCCTTTCTTCCTGAGTAAGCATCTTTGCGGTACTTACCACATACATATCATCCTCGTCAAAATGATACTCATCTTCCAGCATATGTATATATTTATCAAAGTCTATTGCCCGTCTTACCTCATCACTTTCCCAATCAAATATCACCTCAGCAGGCTGACGAAGTTCCTCATCATAACGGATAATATACATACTGTCCATTTCCAGTTCATGAATAAGACGCTCCATAGTTCTTTCAATTCCCTTTGAAAAGCTTGAACTATGCAGCAGATTATCAACCACATCCGCTTCTAACAACCCCATATATATCTTCCCTTCTAAATCTCACAATATATTATATTTTGCAGACCAATAACAGTATATCCTTTTTCATACGGATTGACAACGATAACTTACACTCCGGTTTCTGTTTATATTTACTGTGTTCCGAATTGCCGATACACCTTTCATATATTCTCAATCTGCCAGTCAATCGGTTGAAGTCCATGCTCCTCAAGAAATGCATTTGCTTTACTGAAATGCCTGCAGCCGAAAAAGCCCCTATATGCCGAAAGCGGACTGGGGTGTGGTGCCTTTAATATCAAATGATTCGGATTATTCAGCCTCGCCGCCTTTTGCTGTGCGGGTCTTCCCCAAAGCAGAAATACTATAGGTCTATTCTGCTCATTTAAGATATCCATTACTGCATCCGTAAACTGCTCCCACCCTATACCCTGATGGGAAAATGCCTGATGTGCTCGAACTGTCAAAACACTGTTTAACAGAAGCACTCCCTGTTCAGCCCACTTCACAAGGTATCCGTTATTCGGAATGTAACATCCTATATCATCATGTATCTCTTTATATATATTCTCAAGCGAAGGCGGAATCTTGACATCCGGACGCACAGAAAAACAAAGGCCATGGGCTTGTCCCACATCATGGTAAGGATCCTGTCCGATTATGACACATTTAACCTCTGAAAGCGGCGTCAAATGAAATGCATTGAATATATCGTCAGCCGGCGGAAATATCGTTCCGCCACTGTTATACTCCTCAACAACCTTAGTATACAGCTTTTTGTAATATTCTTTCTTATATTCCGGGCCCAGTGCAGAAGCCCAATCATTAGTAATCGGCGGCATTATATTTCTCCTTAATGTAATTGATTTATATTATAATTAATTTTCAAATATGTACTTCCGAACGCTTTCCTCACCCTTAAAAAGCAGTCCGGTCATACCGACTCCCTTTGCAGCATCCACATTAATCTGTCTGTCATCTATAAAAAGGCATTCCTCCGGAGCAAGATGATATCTTTCACATAGTAATTTATATATGGCCGGATCAGGTTTACATAACTTCTCAATTGATGACACTATATAGCCATCCGTAATTGAAAAGAAATCAAAAGTATGCCAATGTATCTCATACATATGTAACGGATAATTGGATAGCAGAAATACGTTATATCCGTTATCATGAAGCTCATTAATAAGCGGAGCCGCAAATTCATACTCCTTAACCAGCTTCTCCGGTCTTTCCCAGAACATATCTATCTCTTTCGTGTACTCAGGCATTACCTCTTTAAATTTAGCAATTGCCTCCTTCTCCGTCATCGTTCCCTCATCCATATGATCCCAATATTCGGAATGTATCATCTTCTTGTCAAAGACGGATATGATCTCTTCCGAAAAACCATATTCCCTGCATACCTCGTCCCAGCAAAAATCAATCAAAACCATCCCCACATCAAACACTATATTCTTAATATTCCTATCCATTCTTATAACCTCTGTACTTGCCTAATTTATACAATTATGTAAACTATGTATTTGTCAACATCATATTATTCGAACATCTTCCAAAGCCGTCAACATTATGTCAATCAGTGCACACACGCACATTTTCTTCAAATCTTCTGATCATATCTCTGGCCTCGTCCTCCTCTGCCATGGAGATAAATGCTATCATTTTCTCCATCTGCACCGCCTGCTCTTTAGACAGTGCTGCAGTTGATGTACGCAGATTATAAAGATAATCATCGATGCGTTCGGAAAAAACCACCACGACCTCAGAATCATATATGTCCATCTGCATGGAATATGCACACCCCGGCCACTCATAACCCGTACTTTCCTTCGATAGTTCTGCGGCCTTTTTCAAAAATATCCGTCCAAGGGGCGTACGATTTACAAGGTCATCCAATGCGATTCCATGCTGTTTCATATCCTGTCTGTCAATCCGACATGATACCTTATACAAATCCTCTTCAACTATGTGCATATAATACCTTCTTTATTTATAATATTTCTCCGGATAAAATATTCAAGGCTATGATAACCGGCTTCGCATGGCGGAGGGAAATTATCCCGACCGGGTTCAAACATTCGTGTCAACGGAATCATTAACTTTCTTCGTTAATGACCAGGAAGCAATAAATAAAGCCCCTGCCATTATGAAGAGAATTCCCATAAATGTAAACCTGACAAACAAAAGAAATATCAATCCTGCAAGAATCTCCAGGCACCCAACCGAAAGCATAATTATCTTTGACATAAATATCCTCCGAATACAAAAATCCTATAATTCAAATCAATACATGTTCCAAAACAGGCAATAAGCCTTAACAAGAGTATTGTATCACAATGCGAAGTAATCTGCCATACGTTCTTGAATAAATATTTGCAGTGTGTTAATGATATTTAAAATAACATTCATCGTATTATAAATAATAAAATCAAAAAATCAGTAAAATACCTATTGCATCCAATAACACATTTTGCTATAATTTCTATTTCAGACGATTATATTTTTGTTATTAATAATAACATTTCATTCTTTTTCTGAAAGGAGAATAAAAAATAATGAAAAAATTATCCACAGTCAAATTAGCAGAACTCGTATCCGGTAAACGTAAAGATAATAATATCACTCAGCAACAGCTTGCCGACAAAACCGGTATCAACCGCACCATGATAAGTCATCTTGAAAAGCAGACCTACATCCCCTCTATTCCACAATTAGAGGCATTGGCCGAAACATTGGGATTTTCACCCGAAGATGTATTTACGGAATCAACATCCGACAATGCGGGCGACACCGAAAACAATTTGCAAAATTCTGTGCAACATAACTCTGATGACCAACAAGCTGATGCATTTGATACAACAGAGCCTGTCATCCACCACTCATCATATAACATTGCGGTCGCAGGCACAGGGTATGTCGGGCTTTCCATCGCCACCCTGCTCTCCCGGCACAACCACGTTACAGCAGTTGACATAATACCAGAAAAGGTAGAAATGCTAAATAACAGAAAGTCACCTATCAAAGATGAATACATTGAAAAATATCTTGCAGAAAAAGAACTTGATCTTAAAGCTACGCTTGACGGAGAGTCTGCATACAAGGATGCCGATTTCGTTGTGATAGCTGCTCCGACAAACTATGACAGTACGAAAAACTATTTTGACACTTCAGCGGTTGAGTCTGTGATAGAACTCGTATTAAATGTCAACCCTAACGCGATCATGGTCATCAAAAGCACTATACCGGTGGGATACACCGAATCCGTCAGAAAGAAATACAACACATCCAATATTATATTCAGTCCGGAGTTCTTAAGAGAATCCAAAGCATTATACGACAATCTCTATCCATCCAGAATCATTGTGTCAATCGATACATCGGACGATAAAATAATCAAGGCCTCACACACATTTGCAGAGCTTTTAAAACAAGGTGCTCTCAAGGAAGATATTGATATACTATATATGAAATCTACTGAGGCCGAAGCTGTAAAGTTATTCGCAAACACATATCTTGCGCTCCGTGTTTCTTACTTCAACGAATTAGACACCTATGCAGAAATGAAGGGGCTCAACACTCAGAATATCATTAACGGGGTCTGCTTAGATCCACGTATAGGCACTCATTACAACAATCCATCATTCGGATATGGCGGATACTGTCTGCCTAAGGACACAAAGCAACTGCTTGCCAACTATGAAGACGTTCCCCAGAACATGATGAGTGCAATTGTCGAGAGCAACCGCACAAGAAAGGATTTCATTGCCGACCAGGTACTTCACATGGCAGGATATTACGATTATTACAACTGTGGAGATTACAAAAAAGAACATGAAAAGGAATGCACCATCGGAGTATATCGCCTTACTATGAAATCCAATTCGGACAACTTCCGCCAGTCATCAATCCAGGGGGTTATGAAACGTATAAAAGCAAAAGGAGCAACCGTAATAATCTATGAGCCCTCTCTTGAAAACGGTTCCACCTTCTTCGGCAGCATAGTGGTTAATAATCTTGACAAATTCAAGAAAGAAAGTCAGGCCATTATAGCTAACCGATACGATGAATGCCTGGATGATGTAAAAAGCAAGGTCTACACCAGAGATTTATTCATGCGAGATTAATTAACCTGCCAAAGCTTCCCCATGACTTCATCAACCGCAATGAATGATTTATCCATTAGTGATTAATCAAATTGTCAAAGCCCTGATCCTGCGTAATATGCAAAAAGATCAGGGCTTAAAATAAAATCCCCCGTACTAACCTTTGTTAATACGGGAAACCTTATGCTGTAAAATATTCATAAATATGATCTCCTTATCATATATTGTCCAATCTGAAATCTCTAACTGTATGCTATAGCCAACATTCTTCAATATCATGCGTTAAAGCTTATATGTTGCTGTCCGTCTTCATCTGTCTCATACTTTAACTCCCCGACACTTGCAAACATTGTATCAAACGGATTCAATGTTGCTTCGGTTTTCTTCTTCGCCTTAGAAAATCCGTATCTGTTCTGTTTTCTATTTTCCTTGTATAATAAATCTGCACCTAACTCAACCGGGATTACTTTATATTCTGTCATGGTAATCAACTCCCTTCTTTCCCATGAAGTCCTAATCCTCCAGTGATAAATTGGTGTATGGGTTCTTTCAGCCTCCTTGCTTCATCGTTCCCTTCAATTATTATATCGGACAAAATATCAGGATACTTTACAATCACTGTCATAAATCCCGATAATATCCGCAATATTATTCAAACCCAAAACATTGTAAAAAAGCTCGAATTATGATATAAATTAACTATCGGTTTTCAGCAGGCAAGTACATCGTATAATATTCAAATAGAAAGGATATATTATGTTTGGGGATAAGAATAAAAACGAAGCCCTCAGGGCTCAGGAGTCCATAGAAAGAATGCGACTCATACGAACGATTCTTGTAATAATAGTTGCACTGGTATTTATAATCGTGATACTTATTATTGCTCTGCGTATGACATCAGCAAGAAAAAAAGAACCAACTCCCGTTCTAACCGGAAGTGTCATAAATCAACAGCTTGCCAATTGCAGCAACCTGACTACAGCAGAACTTACATATAACGGTCTTGTTCGTTTTTCCGAAGGTGATATTCCGTTCATCAACCAGAACAGTTTTTCAATGATATACACTGCAACAGCAAAAGCCGGCATTGATATATCCATGGCCGAAACCACTGTCACAGACACTGATATAATTATAACACTGCCCGCATGTGACATTCAGGAAATCAATGTAGACCCGGATTCATTAGAATTCTTCGACGAGAGAACTTCCCTATTCAACCCGTCTCAAAAAACTGATGTGGTAACCGCAATACAATATGCGGAAGAAGATGTTAAAGCAAAGGCAGATCTTAGCAGTCTAAAGAATCGTGCTACCGACCAGACAGAATTGATCATCAAATCTATTATAGAGCCTATCGCCGAAGGACGTAACATTATAATAAAATACCCGGGTTAATCAACCCGGGCAACATCTCATAATGTAAATTCACTTCTACTCTTCAATTCCGAAGCTGTCATCTTCAAAACATATAATCAAATCCAGCTGATAATCTTCCACAAACAAAGGAACCTTATACATATTCTCATTGGCATGGATAATAGTGTGATTCCTCTTCATTACCGGAGATTCAACCACAACATTGATATTATTATCGCTGAGAACTGTCGCAAACAATCCGTTATTACAATTCATAAACTCATTGGCAGCATCAAGAGCATCTATCTCCTCACCTATACTGTCCACCGGAAACGCCGTGCTTGCAAACCCTTTTGCAACTTTACTGATTCCCTTCTCGTCACCGCAAAGAGCCGTATAGAAACTATATCCTCCAACAATATGCTGTGTAGCACACAGTTCTGCATTATACTGGGTAATCTTTCCAATCTTATCCATGCGGAAGAAACGATCTACAAACCTTACAATATTTCTTGATGTAAGCAAGATATATTCCTTAATATAATCCGGAAGCGATTCGTCCTTAACAAATATAGGTATGATTCTATCTACATCACCGGTCTTGATAGCTTCAAGATCAAGCGTTGATAATCCCTTGGCCCTTCTAAAATTAATAATCTCTGATCTGATCTGATCCATTGTAAGTATATTATTTTCTAAAAGTGCCTGGATATATAACAGATATGTATCCCCCTGCCTGTCTAAAAGATCCGTAACATCATCTTCTGTCAGGTATCCTTTCTCAATGGCGATATCACCAAAACGTTTGTCCTCCTGCTGCTGCAACATATTGACTTCTTTGGTCTGTTGCTCAGTCATTAAGCCGGTCTCAACCGCCAAAAGCCCCATCTGAACCTTGCTGTTCTTAGTATTATCAATCAAATCATTATACTGTTTCTCCGAAATAATCCCCTGATCAATCAGATACCTACCAAAATAGATTCCAAACATGACGCACCCTCTCTCCAACGTATTTACCGAGTCGATATTTACAAAATTATTATACATAAATAATTATTTATTTGCAATAAAGAAAATCTCATTTCTCACCGTTTAAATCTATCGATTACAATAATACCTCTAAACGCCTTGATTCTTTCTCCTTTAAAACATGTTAATCATTTTTACCTGTTCCCGATCAATACTCACTCTTGTAGTCATCCACATCAAACTTCCTGTCCTTGTAATAATAATCCCTGTCGTCTTCCGTGATTTCCCTTACGATCCTGCAGGGATTTCCCACAGCAATGACGTTATCGGGTATGTCC
>CAJOLO010000074.1 GCA_905235345.1 uncultured Lachnospiraceae bacterium | reverse complement strand
GTCAGGCGTATATAAAAGAACAAGAAGATGGAGCAAAGCAATCTATAATGATGTGAAGGATGTGATGAAGGGCATCGGTTTCAAGGATTACGGCATCGCCGACAGAGCGGATGCGGACTACGCGATGGCGGGCGGATTCACGCTTGATGATGAAGGGGAAATGGTAGTGCGTGATATGGGAGATGTTCCGACGGAGGATGATCTCTTTGACAAAGAATATGATGAGAAAGTAAGTGTCAACAAGCAGGAAGAAGGGCATAAGGAACAAAAGAAGGACAGTAAGAAAAAAGCAAAGAAAAAGTCTATGCCGGATCATGAATATACAGCAGATGATCTCAAAAATTTAAAGCAAAGACAGGACCGCATGGTAGCTGATCTTAATGATTTTGATAAAAATAATGAAGAGCATGCGGATATGATTCGTCAGGGTGATGTTAAAAAAGCTGAGGCAGAGATTGACGAGATAGATAAAGTGCTTGACATGTATGAGAACGACAAGCTTACCGGTAATATCAAGAAAGAGGATATCGATGTCAATGCTTTGAAATTTAAGAGGGCAAGAGACATATCTCAGCTTCTTGTCAACGAGCATTCAAAGAAGGATTCGCCTGAGATGAAGAATGTCAAGATTGATGTGGTTAAGCTTTCCATTGCCCTTGAGGATATGAAAAATGAACCTGCAACCATTGAGACTGTGGGTGATATCGCAGCCTATTATGAAATTGCTTTAAAGAGTCTTAAGGATTATCTTGATACTAAGAAAAAGAATAAGCGATATGAAAAAGTACAGGCTGCATGGGACAGTCTTGCCTTTGAGCGCGATATCCTTACTATCTATCTGCAGGATCCGAAAAAGCTGAAAGGAACGATTGGCGACATCCTTCACATGTCTGCTGATAAGGAGAATGATATTAAGCGCAAACGTGCTATACGTGAAGTAAAGATTAAAAAGAATGCTATGGATGGTACGTCTTTTAGCGATACGGCTGCATATGCAAGAACTGTTTTTGAGACAGACTACAGTTTTTCCAACGCATATTCAAAACCGGGATTAAAAGCAAAGGATAAGAAAGTGGAGGCAGCAAAGGTTCTTGCTCTTCGTAAGGCTTTAGGAAAGTTTAAACCGGGAAAAGTACAGATTGAGAAAATAAATGTACTTGGAAAAGATATAGAGATTCTCCAAAAAGCTAACAACAGACTATATGTGCTCGATAATCATGATCAGATACCGCTTAACAAAAATGCATTACTCATGTGCAGTCAGATTGAGCGTGAGATGATGGCTCACTCGGATATCTTTGGAGATAAAGCCGTAGAAGCTTTGATGGATGAATATAAAGGTGCTACCGGCAATATGACTTCCGGCGAACATATGAGAATCAGGGCAAATCTTATTAAGTTTTTAAGCTCAAAGCTGGGTGTTCAGGGTGACGCTTTTACCAATATCCGAAGAACGACCATGATAACCTATGCTGAACAGCTTATAAGAGGAGAGAAGACCGTTGATGATATAAAGAAATTAATGAGTAACAGTAAAGCAGATCAGGATATGATCAATGGTATCGAGCTGACTGAACTTATGGAGCTTGATGCAGTGAGACAGGAAGAGATTAATTCTCATGTATCTATGTATGAGGTGATGTCTGATAAGCTCGATAATGATTGGAGTCGCGAGGAAAAGGATGTTAAGAATCTGCTTGCTGATTTCATTTACTCTACAGACACCCTTATTATGGATAAGAATGCCGATAATCCTGAAGAGTACATGCGTACAGTCTTATTACAGAATAAGAAAGCTATTGCGACTCTTATAAAAGAGGATAAGGCCGATATTATTGCGTCTGTTTTTGAGAAGATGTCCCTTAGTGGAGTGAAAGGTGTAGGTAACGACGATCTTCATGGTACCATAGCAAAGGCAGTTAAAGATATTATTGAACTGATAAAGAGCTCCACCGGAACTGAGGGAACGGTGGAAGAGCTGGAGACGAAGATTGATACATATCTGAATAACACCAAGGATAAAGACCTTACTAATAAGCTTAAGGCAGCTAACATTGAGATGGAACAGGCTATCAATAAGTCCTGCGATATTCTTCAGGAAAATGTTAATCAGATAGTAGACCTGATGTTTGAAAAGACGGAAAAAGGTAAGGATGAAACTCTACAGGACATTATCAAAGGCGCTGCGAAGGGTGAAGAAGGACAAGGAAAGTTCACCAGACAGGTACTTACAAATTACTTCAGCAAGATGAGTATTATCGATAAGCGTTCTATGTTATCATCAGTTATCAGGTCTTCAAGAAAGGTTGAAGAAAGTATCTATAGTGATAAAGAACTGTATGATGAGATAAGATCCAGAAGACTTGCAGCATATCCATCCCTGCTAAATAAAAGGGAAGAATTTGATCTTAAATATTTGTCTATGGATGAGAAAGCTCAAATCAAAGATTACCGTGAGAAGAAGAGAAAGCTGAAGGTTGGTGCGAACTACTTTGGCGGTCTTATAATGGGAGCAGGTCCACTCTTCCAGAAGATGATGCAGGGTCTTCCTGAAGAAGAGCTGCCGGAAGAAGTAAGAATGGCTCTTGCGGATGTCAAGTCTAACCTTGCTCCTATACCTGCACGAGTTGTCAAGTCACAGTTCAATGCCATGATAGAGAAGTCTCACGGTATGATCACCAAGATAGAAGTTCTTAAGAATCTTGGAGCAGCTACTGTTGGACAGACCTTCAGATGTAAGATGTATGGTCCTACTTTGCCTGAAGAGGGCAAAAATGTAGTTATCAAGCTTTTACGTGCTGACGTGCAGAACCGTATGAAGCGTGAGAGCGAGGTTATGCTTGATTGTGCAAAGGCTACAGATGAAGGAATGTATGAAACCTATCAGGGACAGCTTGGCATATACGAAAAGGAGCTTGACTTCGGAATTGAGGCAGAGAATATCAAAGCAGGTGAGATATATAATGGCAGATTTGGGGATGTTGAATCTGAGAAGATCAACGGAATCATAGATCCTACCGTAAACACACTTGTACTTGAGGAGGCACCGGGTTCCACTTTGGTTGATATACTTCTTGATGCACAGAAGGTTCGTAAGGATGTGAGATACGACCTGGCTGTGAAGGGTAAGAAAAATGGGAAGGAACACATATATGATTACATTAAGTTTGATCACAAGGATCTTGATAAAGTGATCGCAGGAAAGAACAAGCTGCTTGATAAGGTAAGCGACCTGATAAAGAAACGTGATGTTTTGGCAAATATGTGTAATGTATGGATTGAGGAGGCACTTTTCAAGAGCGGTTATTACCACGCAGATCTTCATGCCGGTAATATGCTTATAAATGATAGTAAGCTTACGATGATAGATTTCGGTAACGCTGTCAAATTTGATGAAAATCAACAGACCTCCATTACCCAGATGATGACAGCAGCGGCTGCCGGAAATACAGATCTGTTTTTTAGCGCATTTAATTTACTGCTTGACCTGAAGGATGAGAAGTTTGCGGAGTTTTATAATGACAAGAAACAAGAAGAGGTGAAAGCGGCATTTAATAAAATACTCAATATGGGAAATGACGAAGAGACCGGAGAGCGTATATCGGCAGCTCTTATCAGAGCCCAGGAATTAGGTGTTAAGCTTCCACCTGCAATATACAATTTCTCACAGGGACAGTTGAGACTGCAAAAATCAATAAATGATATCAATAATATGATATCGGGTATCAAAGCTGATATCGCATGGATTGAAAGTATGCAGGATCGCCAGAATGATGCTGATGCGGTAAGTGCTGTTCAAAACAGAGTTATACGCACTCAAAGAAGCGATATGGACGTTGTCTTCAAGAATTATCTGGATATATTCGAACTGGTCAACAAGGAGGAATTTGTCAAGGGACTTCTTGATAATACGAAAAAAGAAGCTAATCTTGAAAAGGGTATCGCTGAAGTTGATAAAAGAAAGGAATTCAACGACAAAGTCCTTGGTCAGTTATACAACTTTGATGAAAATATCTTTGGCGAGGGAGAGACCAATATAGAACAAATACAGGGCTTCCGGACTGTATGGGAAGAGTATAAAGCCAAGTGGAAGGATAAGGTAGGCACAAAGGAACAGATAAAAGAAGCGCAAATAGTTGCTGCCGAGATGTTGCCACTCAATGCCAATTCTCCTGTATTTGACCTTTTCGGAGGTTCGCAATATCTTATGAGTATTATGACTGCCATGGAGAATTTTGACGAGGTAAAGGTAAATGAGGTTCTGTCTGTATATGATGAGATGATACCGGCAGCGCGTAAACTTGAGCAAAAGGTAAAAGAATTATATAAGCTACAGGATAAGAAAAAACTCACGGAAGAAAAGAAACAGATACTTACGGATGATATATATGAGTTATATAACAAAATACAGCTTAATCGGTTAAAGAATAATCCGATATCCACGGCATTCAAGGCATATTTGCTTAATTTTAAGGATTCGAAAACAGTTAGTTTATATCTTGAAGGTATGTTTAACGAAAAGACCATGACAAAGGTGGAGGAAGACGGAAAAACAAAAGAAGTAGCTTGGGGAGAGTTGTTTAAGCAGAAATATCAGTCTTATATAGCTACATACTCTGAGTATCAAGACCCGAATAACACAGCAATCAAGAGCGATGCCTCGCCTGAAATAAAAAGTGAAATTGACAAGAAACAGGACGAGCTTGTTAAAATCCACACTGAGATTGCAACCATTCAGCTTAAGAAATTCTATGATGGTTTCTATAGCAGAAGACCGGAGATTAAGAGCTATGATTTTTCAAAGGTCATGAAGGATGTTGTTAAGGCTAACTGGTTTAATTTCGCGTTTAAGAAAGTGGGCGTGGGCAATCTGGCATCTCTGGCAGGAGTAAATATAACTGAAATTTTCAAAGCACTGACCAAGGATGATTGATAGCGCGTTAAGTGATGAAACAATCTTGAAGAATATCACAGAATCGGCTGAGGAGAGGATAGAGGGTGCGCAGTAAAAACCAAAAATTGAAATTGTTATATCTGGCGAAGATCATGCGGGAACAGACAGATGATGAACATGCCTTGACTATGCCGGAGATCATAGAGGAACTTTCAAAGTATGGTATAAAGGCAGAGCGAAAGAGTATCTATGATGATATCGAGGCATTGAATGATTATGGCATCGAAATTATCAAGGAACAATGCGGCAGCAAGACATATTATCACTGTGGATCCCGTGAGTTTGAACGTACAGAATTACATATAATTATAGATGCTATTGCTTCTTCAAGGTTTATTACGGCAAAAAAATCCAAACAACTGATTCGTAAGTTAGAAGATATGATGAGCATTCATGACAAGAAGTTATTGGAACGCAATGTGTATGTATCAGGTCGTGTCAAGAATATGAATGAGAGTATCTTTTATACGGCAGATGTGATACAGAATGCGATTGCCAACAATCACAGAATTCAATTTCAATATTTCAGTTGGAATATGGACAAGAAGATGGTACTTCGCCGTGACGGAGCATATTATGACGTTAGTCCATGGACACTTGTATGGAATGATGAGAATTATTATATGGTTGGTTATGACGGCGAAGAAAAGAAGTTGAAACATTATCGTGTGGATAAAATGCTTAAGGCGCATGAGACAGATGAAATACGTCAGGGAAAATCCGAATTTCAATTGCAGAATAAAGAAAAATATTCCGAAAAGCATTTTCGAATGTTTTCAGGGAAAGAAGAGACTGTTACGTTACTTTGCAAAACGGAGATGGCAAATGTGATCATTGATCATTTTGGACGGGATGTTTATATACAGAAGCTGGATGAGGAACATTTTCGGACAAGGGTTGATGTGGTAGTCAGCAATCAGTTTTTTGGCTGGGTGTTTGCACTTGGGGGGAATGTGATCATTGAGAGTCCACAGAGTGTGAAGAAGCAAATGCGAGAGATGACTGAAAGATTCTTGCAAAAAGATTAAATATATGATAAGTTATTTATTGCGTCTGTTTTTGGTCTGACAGATTGGAATTTGTTGTCTGTTCCTGCAGCCGGGTATTCAGTATGTAAAGCGGGTAGGCAGGTATTGATCAGAAACAGAAATAAATAAAACGAAAAGGGAACAAGAGGATGAACGAAAAGACAATTGATATTTTTGAAAATGCACCGGTTCCCAAGGCAGTCATCAGCAATATCATACCTTCTGTTGTCAGTATGATCATGGTTTTGCTCTATAATCTAGCGGATACTTTTTTTATCGGACAGACAAAGAATGCCTTGATGTTTGCAGCGGTGTCAGTTGCAACGCCGGTATTTTTAATTTTTATGGCGGTTGGAATGCTGTTTGGTATCGGTGGAACTTCACTGATTTCCAGAATGCTTGGAGAGGGGAAGGTAGAGAAAGCAAAGCATACTTCTGCCTTTTGTTTTTGGACCGGTCTTTCCATCGGTGTGGTAGCGATGATACTGATCTGGATCTTTGTGAAACCGGTGTGCCGTCTGGTAGGTGCCAGTGAAGACACTATTCAGTATGCGTCCCGGTATCTGAATATCGTTTCGGTGGGAATTCCGTTTTTGATCGTCAGCAATATGTTCAGTAATATAATTCGTGCTGAGGGAAAAGCGACAACGGCTATGAGCGGTATGATCATCGGTAATATGATGAATATCATATTGGATCCGATTATGATCTTGTTATTGGGCTGGAATGTAGCCGGTGCAGCAGTAGCAACGGTTATGGGCAATGTGTTTTCTGCTGTGTTTTATCTGACACATCTGTTATCAAAGCGTTCTATGTTATCGATTCGTCCGAAGGACTATCGTGTGGGTGACGGGATTGCGACTGGAGTGATGGCAATCGGAATTCCGGCATCCTTGAACAGTATTTTGATGAGGGTCATGGCGCAATACGGAGATATGGCTGTTGCAGGTCTTGGCGTTGCGATGAAAGTCAATATGATCGTTGTAATGATACTGCTTGGAGTTGGCGGAGGCATCCAGCCGCTTCTCGGATATTGTTTTGGAGCAAGAAACCGCAAACGTTATATGGCGGTATTGAAGTTTTCACTGATGCTGAATATTTGCCTGAGTCTCATTATGACGGTGATCTGTTACATTGGAGCGGGTCCTTTGGTAACTGCATTTCTGGATAATCCGGATGCGTTTGACTTCGGTATGTCATTTTCCAGAACTCTCATCTTATCCGGACCGGTTCTCGGGATCTTGTTTGTGATGATGAATGCGATTCAGTCAACGGGTGCTGCACTTCCGGCGCTGATCCTTTCGGTCAGCAGGCAGGGTTTGCTGTATATGCCGATATTATTTCTGTTTACCCGGCTCTTTGACACGGCAAGACAGATGGTGCTGGCACAGCCTGTGACGGATTATTGCGCAGTATTGCTTTCCGTGATTCTTTTTACAGTTACATATAAGAAGTATTTTAAAAATATGGAAACAGATTCATACGCTCACGACTAAAGTCGTGAGCTTTTAACTCGGTCGGAGAAATCCCCCACCTCTAAGCGATAGCGAAGGTGGGGGGTTATTACAATTATACTTTATTTTGTTCTATCAGACTGAAAGAAGGATTATTCCATTTAAAATGCAGTAAAAAAGAAAATTATCTGACAATATTAGCACTCATCTATTGACAGTGCTAATAATCTATGCTATCTTAAGTTTAATCGTAAAAATAGGTTTGAAATTGAAAACAATGACAGATAATGATGGATGAGAGCATTAGGAAGGTGGGATTGTTATGAACGCTGAAAAATTTACGAAGAAATCATTGGAAGTAGTTGAGAATTGTGAAAAGATTGCTTATGATTATAGCAATCAGGAATTGGATCAGGAGCATATCTTATTGAGTCTTCTTACGGTGGAGGACAGTCTGATCGCCAAATTGATCGAGAAGATGGATATTGATCTGGATCATTTTACAAAGGGAGCAGAACAGTTGATCTCAAACCGGCCGAAGGTTTCCGGTGGCGGCAATCTTTATACAAGTGCTGATTTTTCAAAAACGTTTGTGAATGCGGAAACAGAATCCCGGCAGATGGGAGATTCATATATTTCCGTGGAGCATATTTTCCTTGCCCTGTTGAAACAGCCGAACCGGGCATTGAAGAATTTGTTCAAAGAGTACGGCATTACAATCGATCGTTTTCTGAAGGCTTTGGCTGACGTAAGAGGTAACCAGAGAGTTGACAGTGACAATCCGGAGGCAACCTATGACAGTCTGGAAAAATACGGCTATGATCTGGTGAAACGGGCGAGAGAGCAGAAACTGGATCCGGTGATCGGCAGGGATGCAGAGATCCGGAATATTATCCGTATCCTTTCCCGAAAGACAAAGAATAATCCGGTATTGATCGGTGAACCGGGCGTCGGCAAGACGGCGGCGGTAGAAGGTCTTGCACAGCGTATTGTAAGAGGCGATGTACCGGATGGATTAAAGGATAAGCAGATTTTTGCACTGGATATGGGTGCGCTGGTCGCAGGTGCCAAATACCGTGGTGAGTTTGAGGAACGTCTGAAGGCGGTTTTAGATGAAGTAAAGAATTCGAATGGCGAGATCATTTTGTTTATCGATGAACTGCACACGATCGTGGGTGCCGGCAAGACAGACGGTGCATTGGATGCCGGCAATATGTTAAAACCGATGCTGGCGAGAGGAGAACTTCACTGTATCGGTGCTACCACGCTGGATGAGTACCGGAAATATATCGAGACCGATGCCGCATTGGAGAGAAGGTTCCAGCCGGTCATGGTGAATGAGCCTACGGTGGAAGATACCATTTCAATCCTGCGTGGTTTGAAGAGCCGCTATGAAGTATATCACGGGGTTAAGATCACGGACGGTGCCATTGTGGCAGCGGCGACTCTGTCAAACCGGTATATCTCGGATCGTTTCCTGCCGGATAAGGCCATCGATCTTGTGGATGAGGCGTGTGCCCTGATCAAGACCGAATTGGATTCCATGCCGGTG
>CAJOLO010000073.1 GCA_905235345.1 uncultured Lachnospiraceae bacterium | reverse complement strand
CAACTAAATTTCCTTCTTTAAGATATTGTGTAACCGTTTGTGCATGACTAATATCTTGTGGTTTAATTACAAACACTTGACTTCTCCTATTATTATTACGACTATTAATAGATACTAATTTACTTGGATTTGATTTATTATTACCGGACTTCATACGTGTGCGTGATCGACTTTGATCATAGTCATCAGCCTCGTACTCATCATATGACGTTGGTTTTTCTCTTGGTTTACGTTTAAATAAAGAAAATTCCTCCTCATCATCGTCTTCATCATCATCGTCTTCATCAAATAAGTCATCATCATAATCATCTTCCGGATCAGATAATTTCAGAAAATCCATAAATTTATTCATCCCAGTTTTTGCCATCATTATTCTCCTTCTCATATATTATAGTTACGAGTACCAAAAATTGCTGTTCCTACCCGAACCATTGTTGCACCTTCTTCTATTGCAACCTTATAATCATTGGTCATACCCATTGAAAGTATATTCATATTAACATTATCAATGTTTTTCGATATTATGTCAAGTGATAATTGCTTTAAAGTGCGAAAATATTTGCGATTATCATCAGGATTTTCTACAAAAGGTGCGATTGTCATCAACCCATTAACATGAATATTGGAATATGAAGAGATTTCTTCTATAAACGGAATAACTTCATTAACCTTTAATCCGAATTTAGTATCCTCTTCTGCAACATTAACCTCAATTAATATCTCCGCTATAATATTTTTTTTACATGCTTCTTTCTGGATTTCTTTGGCCAGCTTTACTGAATCAACAGAGTGAATCAAACATGCTTTATCAACAACATATTTAACTTTATTAGTCTGCAAATGTCCTATAAGATGAAATCTTACCGGCTTGGAAACATTTTCATATTTGTCACAAAGTTCCTGTACCTTATTCTCACCATAATCCTCTACCCCAATATCTATCAGTTTTTCAATGTCAGATAATGGTTTAGTTTTACTAACTGCAATTAATGTAATTTCAGAAGGATCTCTGCCACACTTTCTGGCAGTTTTATCAATTTCCTGTCTGACTGTTTTGTAGTTATCAACGACCATTTAATTTCATCTCCTATATTATAAGTATTAATTATTGATTTTCGTATAATTAATTATCAGTTTATTTAATAATCTGATTCTCAGCAACAAATATTTGATTTAATACTATTCTATCATACCATGCAATACTATATGGAACATTTTCTTTAACAATGGTATATTCATCATCTTGATATATTATGTCTATATATCTAAAAGTAGCCACACCTTGATTAACACAATACACACCTTCAATATCGGTTTTATCTGTTTCAGATAAAGATAATGTATCATTTGATGAAACATTCTTGATTTCATCATCAGTTAGGTCGTCCTGATTCTTTAGTTCAGATTTTACCAAAACTTCATTTCCTTTAAAATCATTAGGATCTATATAGCAATATTTATCATCCGTATAATATACATTGGTTTTTATTTGCTTTGTGGTAATTTCTCCTTTTTCATCTAATTCTTTGACATTAATATATTCGGCTTCAGAGGAATTAGAGCCTTTTGTAAGATAATCAATAGGTACTTTAAATACGCTTTTGGTTGCAATAGAAGTATTGGGAATCTTTAGTCCGTTATTCTGTTCCATTATAATTACAATATCAATGTAGCGACTGTTTATATAATTTACCATTTGCTGATCAAGATTTAAAACAGCAAAATTCTTTCCGTCCTTAACACAAAAATTAACCGGACATGTAATATCCTTGGAACTGTTATGAATATTAACCTTTAGATATTCTTTATCTTTAATTCGTGAATATTGTTTGTCCGATAAAGGGACGATGAGATTCCAATTTTCAGAAGTCACAAGCTTATATACAGAATCTCCTGAATTAATTATCTCACCGGTTTTCAAGGTTGTTTTTTTATAATCCGAACCATCTGTATCAGATGCTTTAAAATTCTCTACAGTGACATTCTCCAATCCATCTTTATAATAAGTTATAATTCCCGCTTCTGTTGATTGAACTTTTTTATATGTAGAAGAATTAGTTGATTCTCCGTTTAATGACGTCAGTTGTTCAATCATAGCTTCATTAGTTAATTCTAAAACTGCATTCTCAATATCATAACGAAAATTATAAACATTCTGAAAATTTGAGTAATTAAAATAATTTTCAAAATTAGATATTCTTGTACGCACTTCTTTGAGTCCGTCTTCAGACATAGATAATCCATCAGAATTCTCATCTTTAATTTTATCGTATATACTTCCGGTTTCGTCTATTGTGTATACGGTCTTGTTCTTTCCTACCTTTTCTCCGTCACGAACATAATAGCTGACATATCCGGAACTATTGGTATTTACCAAAGTTTCTTCTCTAAGAATTAATGCGGTTGCATTAATATTAGTATCAATATAACTATTCTGTACTTCATATATAGATAATGTTTCTGTTTTAATGGATAAAATTATACGGATAACCATATAAATAAAAATAATACCAAAGATAATTGTTCCTATATTCAATTGAAATAAAACGGAATCTCTCTTTGGATTATAACGTTTCAAAACAGACACCTCCACAAATGATACTTGTCTATTGTACCACTATTTTTAAATATCTACAATATTTCTGAATAAATTTATGAAAATTATCAAACAATATAAACATTCAAATGCATTTCACATGCAGAAAGGAGTTTAATTATGAAAGCTTTAGATTACACAGTATTAACAATCATATTAATTGGAGCTATAAACTGGGGGTTAATCGGTTTTTTTGATTTTGACCTGGTCAGCTCTATTTTCGGTCAGATGAGTATGCTTACCAGAATTATTTATGGTTTAGTTGGAATCGGCGGGCTATATGCCATTTCATATTACGGAAGAATGCAGTCTGAAATCTAGTACATCGTTCGCAAAATAACTGGACTTAATGCGAAGGATGCTTGCCTGACAGTGCGGTTTCAAAAAAGCAGGCGTAGCGGGCTACGCTGAGGCTTTTGAAACTGTGCTGTCAGGTTAAGCAGGCAAGCATTCAGTCCGGTTATTTAAGAATCCGTGTACTAGTACAGAATAAATTAAATAATTGATCTATACGAGATGGATAAATTATCATAAACAAGGCAGCGTAGAGGCGCATAGCGGGCTACGATGAAGTTTTCAGGTATGTGCGATTAATTAAGCAGCCAATATATGATCAGATCATTCAAAAAACAATATACTATATGAAAACGAGCAGGACATAAATATCAGATCAGACTCAGATAGATAATGTCCTGCTCAATTTATTTGATTATAATAAATAAAATCACAATATAAAAATATATTATAATGAACTTGTTACAAGCTTCTGCAAGCTTTCAGGAAGCTCGGAAATACTTATTATAAAGTTAATATCAAACTTCTCGGAAATTCTGGATATTTCATTAATGATTTCCTCTGCCTCGGAAATATTATCTATACATGCAATAGACATAAAATTATCTAAAAACATCTTGTCAATATCATAATCCTGTGAAGCAATACCATATAAAAATCCTAAAAACATATCGGAGGAATGTATATTATATTCCTGAACATTTAAAAGTCGAATGGTATGGCTTAATTCATATATATGTTTATTATTGATATCCAGATATACAATATTACCACCTGTTTCTTTTATCTCATCATTTGCCTTAGCAATCAGAATCTTGGTCTTACCGGTACCCTTCTCTCCTACCACTAATTCAATCATGCGTTTAACCTCCTTCATATAATTAATATATTTGCTTTAACATGTCGGATACATTTTGATAAAGTGTCTCATGATCTGTAGCATTCGATACAAGACAAATATACTTATCCCCGGTATCATCACTGACAAATTCAAGAATTATACAACTTCCGGCTTTATCTGTTGTTCCGGTTTTCCAACCGGTTATGTGATAACCACTGGGCATATCAAATGAATTTGAAAGGAATGCATTGGTTGACGTAAGCTCAATTTCAACCTCTTTATCATCTCTTATATAAGTTAGTAAATAAGTGTTATCTGCATCAATCTGAAGCAAAGTGTCATTATTAAGAAATTCCTTAAATATCAGATACAAATCATATGGCGTTGTATAATGATTATTATCATGTAATCCATGTGGATTAACAAAATGAGAATTGGTAGCACCGATTTCAGTTGCTTTGTTATTCATCAGTTCCACGAAACTGCTTACATTTCCGCCAACATATCTTGCCAAAACTATAGCACAATCATTTAATGATGATACTAAAAGTCCGTGCATAAGATCGTTAACGGTAATATAATCTCCCGGCTGCAATCCTAAAACAGCAACATTATCTTCATTAAATTCAATTTTTTTATTTATTACCACCGTGTCATTAAGCGATATCTGTCCACTGTCAACTGCATCCATAACTATTAATGCTGTTAAAATCTTAGTCATTGATGCAGGATATATCCTTTTGTGTGGATTGGCTGCATAAACTACACTATTCTTGGTCTGATTGATTAACAGACCGGCGCCGTATTCAAAATCTGCATCATCGTAAATATAAGCATCATACGGGATGACTACATTTTCAGAAGCGAGCCCGTTAGGCCTGACAATAGGTAACTCTGCTTCACTGTTAATATGTAAAAGTTTAGTGTTATCATAGCTATTATAGTTGCAGCCCGAAAGTGAGGTAATACATATCAAGCAGATTAAAATATAAACAATTTTATTATTTAAAGAGTTCACGCCAATCCAAATCTCCTCTGTCAAGAGCTTTAACAAGCAACTCTGCTGTTGCAAGATTAGTTGCAAGCGGAATATTATGCACATCACATAACGTGAAGATATTATTGATATCAGGTTCATGAGATTTTGGATTTCCCGAATCTCTCAAAAAAATCACCATATCAATATTATTATTCTCGATTTCAGAACCAAGCTGTTGCACTCCACCTAAATGTCCGGCTAAGTATTTGTGTACTGTCAGATTAGTAACATCTTCAATCAATCTTCCGGTGGTTCCGGTTGCATAAAGCTCATTTTTACTTAAAATTCCTTTGTAAGCTATACAGAAATTCTGCATTAATTTTTTCTTTGCATCATGTGCAATCAACCCAATATTCATTATTATACCTCCAATTTTGTTATCATACTACTTACATTAGATAATATTCATGTTTGTATAAAATATAAAATAAATAATGGAAACTCCAATATTTTAATATTACAAATATATAAGCAAAGTTTAAGTGGATTTAGAAACAAGAACTCTCCAGGAATTCTTGAAAATTATTTCACTGATAATATATAAAAATAATATCATAAAAATACAATATTAATACTTTCTTCTTTGCAAGGAAATGTTAATAACCAATCCGATTCCAGAGCAACAACAAACAAGAGATGAAAGACCATAACTTATAAACGGAAGCGGAATACCTGTATTAGGTAAAAGAGATGTAGCTACACCGATGTTAATAAATGTTTGAAATCCAATCAGAGTGCCCACACCTGTTGCAATATACATTCCCATCTCGTCGTTGGCTTTCCTGGCAACCCGTATACATTGTAACACAATAAGCCCCAAAATGACAATAAGAATACTGCTTCCTACAAATCCCAGTTCCTCTCCTATTACTGAGAAAATAAAATCTGTCTGCTGTTCAGATATAAGATTAGCATCCTTAACTGTTGCCAGGGTTGAATTGTTTAGTCCTTTTCCGGTTAACTGTCCGGAACCTATTGCCATGACAGAATTATTCTGTTGGTACATGGTGTCCTCATAATCTTCCGGATATAAATGAGACAAAATACGATTAATCTGATAATCATCCAAAAATAAAGGATCAGGTTGTCTGATATACCACAAAAAACTTCCGGCTAAAGGAATTAAACATAATGCACAAACAATAATAATCTTATAATTAAGACCTGCAATAAACAACATTATAAAAAGTATAACGAATAAATCAATTGTCGTTGAAAGATCCGGTTGTGAAACTATTAAAATTAATGGAATAGCACACAAAACTGCATATTCGATAAGAGTTTTAACAGTGTTAATATTATCCTTATGATCAGAAAGGAAATGTGCAGCACATATAATCATAATTATTTTAGAAAATTCCGAAGGTTGAATCATTATATAATTCTTAGATCCAATCCATCTTTGTGCACCGTTAACCTTAATTCCAAATAAAAGTACGGATATAAGCAATACAAGGTTAAACAAATATAATATAATGTAAAATTTGCTGATAAATTTATAGCTTATCAACGATAAAGCAACCAAACCGATAATGCATACAGTAGCACCTAAAATCTGTTTCTGTAAGTAAGAACTGTCAGCACTGTTTATCATAACAGTGCCAAAAACAACAGCCATCAACACCAAAACCAAAAGCTTAAAATTATAATTACGTAATCTATATCCTTCAAACATATACTATTCCTGCTTAATAAATTTAATATATTAATTATCAGCCCGAATAAAAATGAACTAAATAAACAATATCAATAACTAAAAAACCATAAATATTATTTTACAGGCTTCGCCTTTGTTTTCATATCCTTAATCGGAATATTTGCATATAATGCCGGAACGGTTCCGTTGCCACCTTCAGATTCAGTTTGTGTTAGCTGAATATCAAGACCAGCTGAATCAATTTCCATATATCTGGATATAACTTCAATAATATCATTTTTTATCTGTTCCATAATATCCGGAGAACAATTTGCACGATCAGATACAAGTAAAAGCTTCAATCTGTCTTTAGCGTAATCTCCGGAGGATTTCTTTTTGTTAAATAAGTCAAATAATCCCATAATATCTGCTCCAATCCTTAGTTTGACATTAATTAAAAAACAATTTTAAAGTATATTAATTGGATTTTTTAAAAATCTTTGAAAGTTTTTTAAAGAATCCGGAATCATTTAAATCAAGAAATTCTACTTCTTCGCCCAATACACGCTTACATATGTTCATATATGCTCGTCCTGCAAGAGAGTTGTCACCTACCAAAGGTTGTCCCTGATTAGTGGATATTACAATATTTTCATCATCAGGTACAGCACCTATAAGATCAATAGCAAGAATCTCAACAACATCTTCAATAGACATCATTTCACCGCGTTTAACCATATCCATACGAATTCTGTTAATAATAAGATCAGTTTTCTTAATCTCATTAGCCTCTAACAGACCGATTATACGATCAGCATCACGAATTGCAGACACCTCAGGAGTTGTAACAATAAGAGCTCTGTCTGCTGCAGCAATTGCATTCTTAAAACCCTGCTCTATTCCGGCCGGACAGTCAAGAATTATATAGTCAAATTCTTTCTTAAGTTCTGATACAAGCTTCTTCATTTGCTCAGGTGTTACTGCAGTCTTATCTTTGGTCTGTGCAGATGGAAGAAGAAACAGATTAGGATATGTCTTATCTTTTATAAGAGCCTGCTTATATCTGCAGTTACCCTCAACAACATCTACAAGATTATACACAATTCGATTCTCGAGTCCCATAACCACATCGAGATTTCTAAGGCCGATATCAGTGTCAATTAAAACTACCTTTTTGTCTAATTTGGCCAAACCGGTACCAACATTAGCAGTAGTCGTTGTTTTGCCGACACCTCCTTTTCCTGATGTGATAACAATTACTTCACTCATTAGTTTATCCTCCATTTTATAACGTTAATTATGCTGATAATATATTTCAGCATATATTTATACAATTAAATCTGATAATGCATTTTTAGAAATGCTCTCCATATATATGTGATTGTCTATAACAGTTGCAATCATGGCATCCTGTTTTGATGATTTTTTATCACGTTTATCTTTTCTGAATATATCACTATTTTTTTTATCGGTATGTTTCTTATCTGAACTTCTGGCTATTATATCTGCAATCTGTATCTGTATCGGATCCATTGAAAGTGCCATGACAAAGTTGCCCCTGTTACCTTTTGCACCTGCCTGCACACTTCCGGTCAGGGAACCTATAATTACTATATTGCCACCTGCCACAACGGAGGCTCCCGGATTGACATCGCCAATTATAACTACCGAATCTTCAGCCTCTAGTTTTTGTCCCGAACGTAGTGTACCTTTGTAAAACAATCCTCCGGATTCAATGCTGCCATCCGAATCATTGAAAATATTCTCACTTTGACCGGTTTTGACAAATGAATTATCTTTGATTCCGGTATTATTATCATTAATCTGAGAATTTTCAGATATCGTATATGATTGAATCGCATTATAACCTGTAGAATTATAGTTCATATTCGATACTTTCTCATTGTTATGAATTGAAAGTCCGGTTTCAAATAATTTCTCTGTATTGCTGTTTTCATCAATTATATATCGAATATTAAGCTTTGATTCATTCTGTATTACCGAAAGAACTTTATCTAATTCATCGTTAGATAAATCTCTGCCTTCGAAAGCTGCTGCAATCTGTTTATCACTGTCAAAAAATCTGTCAGCCTGTTCGAGCTGAACTTCCAATTCCTTCAAAAGTTCGTCAAATTCGACATCAGGATCCAATACAATGGAAATACCATATCGGTTTCCTTTTATTATCACTTTGTTTTTCATATATCAATATCCTCATTTAACTATTTATATTTTATAACAAAATCTTAAAATGGGCAAGCTAATCTGACATATTTACATTACCTGTTATGGAAGCATTCTCTAAAGCCTTAGGATCAAAGTAATATGCATATATAAATCCGGCAAGTTCCTCGGCGTTACCCGAAGAATAACCATAAGGGATTACTGAAGTGACCGAAATCTCCGGTTTTTCAAATGGAGCATATGAAACAAAAAGAGCATGTGCCGGTCTTGCCAGATTCTCCTCAGCCGTTCCGGTTTTACCGGCTACATCAACCTTTATCTGATTTATTATCATATTCTCATCGGTATGATTCTTAATAACACGCCGCATTCCATTATGAACAGTTGTCCACAGATCATTATCAAAATTCAAAATGTCATGAACATTATGCGGATTTTCATAGGTAACATTACCATCAAGATTCTTTATTTCCTTAATGATACTCAGGTCATAACAGGTTCCGCTTGTGGCTAATGTTGTAACATATCTGGAAAGCTGGGTTGGCGTATATGCATTAGTACCCTGTCCTATCGCACTTCTTACAACGGTTTCATCCGAAATCTTAGGGTCAATTTCATCTAATTCAATTCCGGAATTGGTGTCAAGACCAAACATTCCTGCGTATTTTGCAAGTTTTGTAAGTCCGGTGCTGTCAGAGAAATTATTGTCTCCGCCTCCGAGTCTGTATCCGACTTCATAAAAGAAGTAGTTACATGAAACCTCTAATGCTTCTTCTATTCCAATTTCACCGTGTTTTCCCGGATAATACCAGCATTTAGCCGGAGGATCAACCTTAGTATATATACCATCTGCATCTATTATAGTATCAAGATCGATAGCATTCTCTTCAACCGCTGCAATTGTAGTAAGCATCTTGTATGTTGAACCGGGAGCGGTTCGTTGCTGTGTTGCACGATTATAAAGAGGTTTTGTCTTATCTTCTATCAATTGTGCATAATACTCAGGATCAACGGAATTGGTAAGCTTGTTACTATCATAACTGGGATAACTTACCATAGCAAGTATTTCACCCGTATCAGTATCTGTTACAACAACTGAACCCTCGCAAGGATCCAATGCAAGCTGTGCGGGAGTAATTTCAAGATTGTATATCTTTCGTCTTATAAATGTATAATCAGATATCTTTCCCGATACCAATTCTTTATAATCTTCATCCTTTTCTTTATCTAATACATTTTGCTCAAATAAAACGTTAATAATCTGTTCGCCACTTACAAGGCCTTTTCTGATCATATATTTCATTACAATTTTATCAAAATCTCTGTCAGTTTTCAAATTATTCTCAAGATATACCACTAATGCCTTAAAAACTTCTTCCGAATCATAATAATCATTGGATAATTCAAATGAAGAAATATCTATTGCACCCCTGTTAATTGCATAATGAAGATAAGTTCCCAACGATATTTCTTCTGCCATAAACTGCTTATAAGTTTCGTCAGTACTTTCGATGGCATTCGTGTTAAATATTCCTCGATCCGAAAGCATAGAATAAATGTACTTCATATAAGCTTTATATTCAGGTTCTAAATCATCAACTGACATTTCAGATGATTGTAAAATATTGGATATCTTAGAAATTGCATGAGCCCTCGATTCATTAAGCGTATTATTAACAGTCTTCTCATAAGTCTTAGCGTCATCAAATGCTAAATGTGATATATTAATTGCATTATTATCAAACAATGCATAATAAACATCATAAATAGGAATCCGCTTATCCTTTGTCTTATCTTCATCCACTTGTTCATCTGTTATATTAGTAAGAAGTACGCTGGCAATTTCTTTTTCAAGAGTATTATAGCAGTATTTTTGTAAATCTGATCTAATGGTAAGATATATATCCTGTCCCGCAATAGAATCCTTTGCATCAGAACGTTCAATTATCTTACCGAGATTATCTACATAAATCTCCTCCACA
>CAJOLO010000072.1 GCA_905235345.1 uncultured Lachnospiraceae bacterium | reverse complement strand
TGTTATCTTCAGTCCGTCGAACAGATGCCTGCATTCCATCTTGTTCCCTGCGATATCCCATCCATCCTCAAAGAAATATTCCAGCATGCTCATGTTGAGCGTTTTCCCGAATCTTCTCGGGCGGGTGAACAGATTCACCTGAGCTCCCCTGTCCAATATATCTTTTATCAGCAACGTCTTATCCACATAATACAAATTCTTCTTGATGACTGTCTCAAAATCATCATATCCGATTGGCAACGCTTTCATCGTCTTAGGATTAAATATTCCTCTTGCCATAGCACTGTCACCTCACAAAGCAAAAACTTTATCTTCATTATAGACTATTTATATGCAGTTCGCAAACTTTTTTGTTTTGATAAAGAGTCAGTCATTTCCTTTTCGTTTCATAATAACTCCACCACAAATCCTCTTTGCTTCCATTCCTATGCTCATTTAGCACTTCAGAATCCGTCTCCACCGGACTATCCCATTCCGCTTAGAATACCTATGGCTCTACGATTGAAAAAGTACGATAGGCATCCACTTCCACAATAGCCTGTTGCACCTGTTTCCAAAACTCCAAATCTTCTGCTTCAAATCGGGATAAAGCTTCCTTGTCACCTGCTATATAATCAATCAAATCCTTTCTGTTCACAGATACAATTGCTATTCCATTCTTCTCTTTTTTTCTATCCTCAAATTCCATCAATGTCAGACGTTCTTTTAATAATGCACCACCCCAAAATTGGATACTATATGCCTCTGCAGAATCCTTGTGCTCTATCTTCAAAAGTATCTGTTGCTTTATATTTTCTATCTGATTTCCATCCAAAACCATTCCAAGATAATCAAGAATCTGCTGATTATCCATTGCTCCAAGTACTGTAGTAACCCTTGTAAATTGTAAATGTTTTTTTCTGTCTTCCCTTAATTCAAATGCACCCTTTAAATACGCATTTCGAATAATTGCTGATTCGCTCTGATATCCCAGCTGTTCAAACGCATCTGCACATAAGTATCTGGCTTCTATATTATCAGGATTTGCAAACACCACATAATTTGCAGCCTGTGCAGCATACTGATAATCTCCCTTTTCAAAATCTGCTCTGGCTTTCTGAAGAACTTTCTCCTCAGAACCTACATATTCTATGAACTTCTTTGCCTCTTCCACAGGTGTCAAAGGTTTTAGATGAACGGGATTCGCATCATAAAATCCTACATACTTATTATAAATCGCACGTGCATTAACTTCCACATCACCATAATATGGACGCAGATACCACTGTTTTGCCAACACATCCGGAACCACCAGTTTTTTTGCAATTTCTTCGGCTGTATCTCCCTGATTCAGATATAACAATGATTGATCATGAATATATTGATACATGGCTGCATGATATAACAATAAATCCCCAACACTTTCCGGATTTTCCGGCGAATTCCAATGTGGCCATGCATGTCCCTGAAATACCACTTGTGCCTCTTTTCCATACTTTATATAGGAATGATACAAAGCCTCTGACCACAATTTCGCATCACGAATTTTTGCACCGCGCATCGTATAAATATTGTGCAATGTCCCGATGCAATTATCTGCAACCCAAAGTGCTTTATATTGATGAAAATAATTTTGCATATTTGCAACGGCTTCTGTTTCGTTTGTAATTTGAAAATCTACCGTAATTCCATCAATAATCTCTGTTGTATCCTCTAAAATATAATTGGTTGGATGAATATAAGAACTTGTTCCCGATACCGCCTCAAGTCCACATCCATTGGATAATTTCCCATACGCATCTTTTGGAAGATCTGTACCCATTTGATAGTAGCAACGCCTTCCCATTGCTGCCCCGGCATACACATACTCATCTCTCGTTGCTTCATCAAATCCTCCGGCCACATAGATAGGAATCTTGCCATCGTCAGCGCTTCCCGCTTCTTCCGGGGACAACACTCCCGCGATTCCACCAAAATGATCTCCATGAGAATGACTGATGATTACCGCTCTTATCTTCCCGCGTATCGATTCCCCAATTGCCTTCTCTGTCTCTTCAATTGCTGCCTTCGTTCCTTCTACTGTTGAACCTGCATCTAAAACGATCCAACCTGTTTTACTTCTTATAAATGAAATATTTGCAAGATCAAATCCGCGAACCTGAATAATATCCCTGTCAACCACCGAATATATTCCCGTTTCATATAAACATCTCGTATTGATCCAGAGGCTTGGGTTCACACTATCCGGAACTTTTTCATTCTCTACAAAACGGTAATCTTTCTGTTTCCAGATTGTTTTTCCATTTTTATCCTTGATTTCCAAATCTGATATTCTTTTAATGCAATGTGATTTTGCGAGTTCCAGCTCTTCATTTTGCGCATGTTCCGGATCTATTCCTAATTCTTTTGCAACTTTATGATTTTGTTCGATTGTATATTCTGTTGGTTGCTTTCTTTCCTTACTACATTCCATTTTATATTCCCTCACCTTCCGATAAAATATTGGTACAGCTTGTAATCAAACTCCCATAAAAATAACTTATGCATGGCAGAGATTCGATGCATAAGTTATTTTATTACAGTTCCTAAAGAACCGGTATTTTAAGGTTCAATTATATTAAAATCTGCGTATTGCTTGATATCCACAAGATTCTTTTCAATTTCTTCCAGATATTCATAACAATTTGTGTCAATCTGATCCTTGACATTTGATAAATGTTTACCAATGATTGCAAAGAGCGCTGCTTTGGAAGTTGTTACATATTTCTCTAATTTTGCATTTTCATCTTTATACACCAAAAGTACTCCTGCATGACTCTTTACAATATAATGGTTTACAACTTCTTTTCCAAACGTATCTTCACTGATATTTAATGCAAACTCAAATTCTACATTCTCTGTTTTTTCATAGTCCGTAAGGATTGCAATGTATTTCAGTAATAATTCAGAGGACATACATTGTGCAAGATCATTTTTCTTTTTAATTGGACTAACATCGATTTTTACACCATTACGAAGTTCGTATGCTCCCTGCAGATAAGAGTTTCTCCAAACACTGGACTCTGAAACATATCCCAACTGTTCAAATGCATCTGCTGTTAATAATCTGGCTTCGACATTTTGTGGTTCTACCAAAACTACTTTCTCTGCTGCAAATGCCGCCCGTCTATAATCTCCATTTTCAAAATCTTCTTTTGCTTTATTTAAAACTGCCTCTACAGAACCGGCATATTCTACGAAAGTCTTAGCGTCTTCCACTTCTGTCAACGGATCGATGTCGTTTGGTGTACCTGTATAGAATCCAAGATATTTTGTAAATACAGCTCTTGCATTGATCGGAAGGGAACCATAATATGGTCTTGCATACCAGTTGAATTTCAACCCTTCCGGAATCTTTACCTTTCTTGCAATTTCCTTCGCCGTAAATCCCTCATTTGCATACAATAATGTCTGGTCATGAGTATATTTGTAGATTGCTGCATTATTTAACAGATAATCTCTTATAGCTCCCGGATTCTCCTCCGTGTTAAAATGCGGCCAGTTATGGGACTGGAATACCACATCACTTTTATCTGCAAATTTGACCATTGCCTCTAAGATATAATCCGCCCATCCACTTGAATCCCGTAACTGTGCCCCTCGGATTGGATATAAATTATGTAATGTTCCACAACAGTTCTCTGCCATCCAGAGTGCACGGTACTCTACAAAATAATTATTCATTTCTGTTGGTGCTTCCGTTCCTGGTGTTAACTGAAAATCAACAGTAATTCCATCAATGACTACAGGACCATTTTCACAAATATAATTTGTTGGTGTAATAAAACTAGAGGTCCCCTTTGGCAATGCCAGTCCCAGACCGGTAGAGACAACTCCGGTTGCTCCCGGTTCTAAGCTGCCACCAAACTGATACATCGCGCGTCTTCCCATTGCCTGTCCTGCAAAAATATTCTCTTTTACGCATTCTTCATCAAATCCTTCCGGCACATAGATTGGAATCTTGCCTTCGGAAGCCGGTCCTACCTGCTCTTCTGAAACAACTCCTTTCACACCACCAAAATGATCCGAATGAGAATGACTTATGATAATAGCACTTATATGATTTTTGACATCTTCATTCAGTGCTTTTCCAAGCAATTCCAAAGCAGCTCTGGAAGTTTCAATCGTTGTCATGACATCCTGTACAATCCATCCCGACTTTCCTCGAATGATTGTCAGATTCGCAATATCAAATCCCCTAACCTGATAGATTTTATCCTTAAGCACTTCAAATACACCTGCATAAGAATTTCCTTTACCATTCAACCATAAGCTTGGATTAATGGTTACCGGAACTGCTTTCTGTTTATAAAATTCAAATGCTTTTATACTCCAAACCAGATTTCCTTCTTCATCATGAATTTCCATTTCATCTGCCGGATAGATACATTTGGATGCAGCAAGTTCTAACTCTTTCGTGGTACAATCATCTATGTTAAGTCCCAGACCTTTCGCCACCTCTGCATTCCTCTTTCTTGTCAGATTTGTTGCTTCTTTCACGTCTTTACTTAATACTGTACCCATTTCATTTCCCCCTACTCTTCATTTATAACCGCTTCATAGTATGAAGTATCCACAAACTGATCTATATCTACCGGATTCGAGATCAATTCCTCATCCTCTAAAAACTGTTCTAATGCCTTCAATTTTGTCTTAGATTCCTCTGTAATTTCCGGATTAAAATGCTCAAAGGATGGATCAAAGTCATACACTTTTTCAAAAACATCTGCTGTATACCCATCTGTTAAAGATGCGCTGATTTCTGCTACCTCATCCAAATTGTCCTTTGAAAATTCATACGCTCTTTTTAATGCACGTATAACTGCTTTGGCCGCCTCCGGATTCTCTTTTAAATAATCTGTTTTTCCTACTGCAAAAAACTGGGATGTCCACTCCGGATGATCCGCTGTTGTTTCTACAACTGTACCAATTCCCTGAGCTTCCAGATAATAACCAATACTACTTGCTGTCACAAGCGCATCTGCTTCACCACTTGCAATAACAGAATTTGCATCGGAAACCGTATTGATCTGCTCGACATCCTCTTCTGCAATTCCCGCATCTGCAATCAGGCTCTTAAAACATTGATGGTATATAGTTCCTCTTCCAACAATCACCTTATGCCCCTTAAAGTCCTTTGCAGATTTAATATCAGAGCCATTTGCAGCCAGAATACACATCTGCATCTTTGAATCATTTACTGCAAAAATTGTTGTGTCAATACCATTCGATTTACAAACCGTTGCAGGAAGATCTCCATAGATTGCCATATCTAATTCACCTGCACCAAATGCTTCATTGATTGCCGGACCCGCCTGTGCAAAACCCTTTACTTCAAGCTTGTAGCCAGCCTTTTCAAGTTCCTCCTCTAAAAATCCCTTCTCCTGTGCGATTCCTCCGGTGGCATTTAACATATTCCCCTGTGTTACAGCACCAATCCTCACTACTTTATCCGTTTCCTCTGTCTGAGCCGATTCTGCTGCACCGGAATTTTCTTCTGTCACCTCTGCATTTCCGGAATTTTCCGAACCGCCACATGCTGTTAAGCCCATAGCCAATACCAATACCGCTCCTAATAATACTTTCTTCTTACTTTTCTTTTTCATTGTTTTTCCTTCTTTCTTAAACTTTTTTTGATTCCAATTTTTTATTGGATCCTTTTTCTATTCAAACCCTTATATCTATATCCTTCATTATTCCGCATAGTATAGCTATAAAGTTTTGTTAACAACGTATCAACTCTAACTATTTAGTACTTTTCTCTTTCTTTGTATTTCTCTGCCAAGGTGTAACAATCCAAAATAAATATCCCAGTATTTTATCCATCAACACACCAACCAGACCAACAATTATCATACATACAATAACCACATCAGCCTGCATCAAGCTTCTCGCATCACTCATCCGATAACCGATACCGGCCGTTGCGGCAATCATTTCTGAGGCAACAACCGCCATCCATGACACACCTAATCCAAGCTTTAATCCAACCAATATCTGTGGGATTGCATGTGGTAAATATACATTTGTAAAAGTACTCCATGGATGAAGATTATATAACCTTGCAACCTCTATGTATCCCGCCGGTGTACTGGCAATCCCACTTTCTGTATTAACCAGGATAGGAAAGAATGCTGCAATCACAATGATCACAACTTTTGAAACCTCTCCAATTCCACACCAAAGAATAATTAAAGGTATCCAGGCTATAATTGGGATTTGCCTGATCACTGTGATGACCGGTGTAAACAATTCTTCCACCGTTCGAAACATCCCCATCAAAGAACCCAAGACAACTCCTAATATAACTGCGATCAAATATCCTTTAACTACTCTGCCAAAACTTACAACCAGATCACTTTGAAGCCGCCCTGTTGCAACCATTTCCTTTCCTGTATCCCACACTTGAGAAATTTTAGGTAAAATACCGGATGGGATATCTCCGTTTGCCGTTACTGCAACCCAAGCAATAATGACTATGATCGGAATCACCATACCCAGTACTATTTTTCTTATTTTTTCAGCATACATCTTATCAATCCCTTCTTTTTATTACTAATCTTGATGCCGTAAAGTCCGCTGTCCATTCATTGCACTGATTCACAAGTCAATAATTTATTTCAGAATCCTTAAATGCTATATTCAATCTCCGGTACCACTTCATCACTATCTGCAAATAGATAATTATAGATTTGTCTTTTATACTGATTAAAATATTCTCCATTCCGCTTGCGATGTTCAATGGGATCAACCTCAATAATATCCATAATCTCACCCGGTCGTGCCGACAGCACCACAATCCGATCTCCCAGATAGATTGCCTCATCAATATCATGTGTGACCATGATCATTGTGGTTCCTTCCTGCTCTTTAATTCGTATAATTTCCTTTTGCATCTGAATTCTCGTAAGTGCATCTAATGCACCAAATGGTTCATCCAATAATAAAATTGTTGGATTCCCGGCAAGTCCTCTGGCAATAGCCGCCCTCTGTGACATACCACCGGATAACTGTCTCGGATAACTGTTGGCAAATTCTTCCAATCCTACCAGTTTTAAATGCTCTTGTACCTTCTGTTCTCTTTCTTCTTTCGGAAGTTTTCGAAGTCCAAAACCGACATTATCCTTGATTTTTAACCACGGAAGCAATCGGTGATCTTGAAATACCATTCCACATTTTGGTCCCGGTCCCACAACAGCATGACCATTGCGCTCCACAATTCCATCCTCATAGTCTACCAATCCACACATAATCTTAAGAAGTGTACTTTTTCCACAACCACTGTGCCCAACAATGGTAATAAACTCACCCTTGCGAATCTGTAAATTAATATCCTTAAGAATATCAATTGGTTGGTTATCCACAAGAAACTGCTTATTCAGATGTTCTATATTAATTATGAAATCCTTTTCAAAAGTTTTTTCCTGCTTATTGACTTCTCCCATTTCGCCATCTCCTATCTATTCTAGCCAA